>JAODMX010000353.1 GCA_025464735.1 Frondihabitans sp.
AGGGCGGCACCCCGCTCGTTCCGGCGCGTGCTCTCTCCGAGCGCACCGGCGCCACGGTCTATGTCAAGTACGAGGGCATCAATCCCACGGGGTCGTTCAAAGATCGCGGCATGACGATGGCCATCTCGAAGGCGATCGAACACGGAGCCAAGGCGGTTATCTGCGCTTCGACCGGCAACACTTCGGCGTCGGCAGCCGCCTATGCGGCACACGCGGGCATCACCGCGGCAGTGCTCGTACCCGAGGGCAAGATCGCCATGGGCAAGCTCAGCCAGGCTGTCGCGCACAATGCGCAGCTGCTCCAGATCCAGGGCAACTTCGACGACTGTCTCGATATCGCCCGAGATCTCGCCGCCAACTATCCGGTGCACCTGGTCAACTCGGTCAACAACGATCGCATCGAAGGCCAGAAGACGGCAGCCTTCGAGGTCGTCGACGTACTCGGCGACGCGCCCGACTTCCACTACCTCCCGGTCGGAAACGCCGGCAACTACACGGCCTACACGCGCGGCTATCGCGAAGATCTTGGGGCCGGTCGCACGACAAAGATCCCGCGCATGTTCGGCTTCCAGGCCGCGGGGAGCGCCCCGATCGTCACCGGAGCCGTCGTCAAACACCCCGAGACCATCGCCAGCGCGATCCGGATCGGCAATCCCGCCTCGTGGCAGTTCGCTCTCGAGGCTCGCGAACTTTCCGACGGTTACTTCGGTGCCATCGACGACAGGGCGATCCTCGACGCGCAGCGCATCCTGTCGCAAGAGGTTGGCCTCTTCGTCGAGCCTGCCTCGGCGATCAGCGTCGCCGGTCTCCTCGAGCGCGCCGCCGCAGGCGAGGTGCCGAAGGGCTCGACCATCGTTCTGACGGTGACAGGGCACGGCCTGAAGGATCCCCAGTGGGCCCTCAAGACGGCCGACGGCAGCGAGGTCACTCCCAGGGTGGTCGGCGTCGATACCGCCGAGGTTGCCGACGTCCTCGGACTGGTGCGAGCGACGGCATGACCATCGGCCCCGCGGGGCCGCCTGCGGCCCCTGTGCCCCCGCGGCGGAGCGTGCTCGTCAAGGTGCCCGCCACTTCGGCGAACCTGGGGCCGGGCTTCGACACGCTGGGTATCGCCCTTTCGCTCTACGACGAACTCATCGTGACGACGCGTCCGGAGCCCGGCATCGTCGTCCACGTGACGGGAGTGGGAGCCGGCGAGGTACCCACCGACGAGACGAATCTCGTTGCACGGTCGATCGTCCACGCCTTCTCGGAGCTGGGGCAGCCGCTTCCGGGGCTGACGCTGCACGCGACGAACGCGATCCCGCACGGCCGCGGTCTCGGATCCTCGGCGGCTGCCATCGTCTCCGGGATCATGGCGGCGAAGGGTCTTCTCGAGGGGATCGTCGAGGTGTCCGCGTCGACCCTGCTGAAGCTTGCCACCGATCTGGAGGGACACCCGGACAACGTGGCGCCCGCCCTCTTCGGCGGTCTCACGATCGCCTGGACCACATCCGAAGGGCCGTCTCACAAGCGCCTCCTGGTGCACAGGGGCGTATCGCCGGTCGTGTTCGTGCCCGAGACGACGCTCTCGACGAAACTCGCCAGGAGCCTCCAGCCGGCGTCGGTGCCCCACGAGGACGCCACGTTTAACGTCTCGCGATCCGCGCTGCTCGTGGCAGCTCTGATCCAGAGCCCGGAGCTGCTCCTGGCGGCTACGGAGGATCGCCTGCACCAGAGCTACCGGGCGAGCGCCATGCCCGAGACCGACACTCTGATCCGGATGCTCCGCGACGCGGGGCTTGCCGCCGTGGTGTCCGGGGCGGGTCCGTCGCTCCTGGTCCTTGGAAGCGATCCCGCGCAGCGCCTCTTCGCCGCTCAGCTCGTCGCGGAGCACTCCGTGACGGCGTGGCGTCCGTTGATGCTGGCTGTCGATCTCAAGGGTGCTACAGTGGTGCCGCACCCGGTAGAAACCACGTCCGCTTTATCTTCGTGAAGCCCGGGTTGCACGTTAACCTTCTGTATCCACCCATGCGCTCGTCTCATTCTTGATCGGTTGTGCATCCGTACAGCCCTCCTGAGTGATCAACAGCGCGCTCGGTCGTTGCCAGAGGCACGACCTGCTCAGCCCCGCCTTCCTCGCGGGGGAGCGAAAGGAAACCACACCCCTTGACTGACACCACCTCCAGGACCGCTGCCGACGACACCGATTCTCCCGCAGACCTCAGCGCGCTCCGACTCCCGGCGCTCCAGGCTCTCGCCTCGTCGCTGGGCATCAGCGGCATCTCCAAACTGCGCAAGGGCGACCTCGTGGCCGCCATCACCGCGGCGCAGGGCGCCGGCGTGCAGGCCCCAGCCTCGGCAGAGCAGCCGACGCTGACCATCGATGCTCCGGTTGCAGACGCACCCGTTGTCGAGGAGTCGCAGGCCGCCGCGGCTGAGGCTCCGGCCGTTGACGCTCCCGTCGCCCCGGTTCGCGCGAAGCGAGCACCGCGCCGTGCGACATCGGCCGCCGGTGCACCCGCGCCCCGGTCCGCGGTCGAGCACACCCACCAGGCTGAGTCCGGTGTTGCGCCGCTCATCGAGCTGCCGACCGAGGCCCCTGTCGACGAAGTGGCTGCTGCCACCTCCGCCGCGAGCGAGGCGGAGTCGACCGAGACGCGTCCCGCCGAGGGGAGCCGTCGTCGTCGCGGATCCCGTCGTGCCAGCGACAACGCTGTAGCCGCCGCTCAGGTCGAAGAGCAGGCGTCGGAGGCCAGCGCCGATGCCGCCACCGAGAAGCCCGCAAGCGCCAAGCCCGAGATCACCATTGATCTCCCGCCGCGTCAGTCGCGTGCCGACCGCACCCGTGCCGAGCAGGCTCGCCTCCGCGAGCAGCGCGACGCCCAGGAGGCAGCCGAGGGTCGGAGCGACTCCGGCGATACCGCCGAGCCGGCGGCCTCCGACCAGACGAGTGCCGTGCAGACGGACAGCGACCAGAAGAGCGCCGCTTCCGCTGACAACGACGGCCAGCAGCAGGGCGGCAGCCGCCGCAACCGGAACCGCAACCGGGGTGACCGCCAGAATCAGAACGGCGGCCAGAACGGTGGCGGGCCGAATGCTCAGCAGAACCAGGCCGCAGGCGGCCAGCAGGCTCCTCAGAGTGCACCCCAGCTCGACGACGACGGTGACCAGCGTCGCCAGCAGAACGGTGGCCAGCAGGGTTCGCAGAACAACCAGAGCCAGGCTCAGCAGCAGCGCGAAGATGCCGAGGGCGGCCGCGGCCGCAACCGTCAGCGTGACCGCAAGCGCGGCCGTTCCAATCAGAGCGACGACTTCGAGCCCGAGATCAGCGAAGATGACGTGCTCATCCCCGTCGCCGGCATCCTCGATGTCCTCGACAACTATGCGTTCGTGCGCACCACCGGCTACCTGCCGGGCGCCAGCGATGTCTACGTCTCGCTCGGCCAGGTGAAGAAGTACCATCTGCGCAAGGGCGACGCCGTCGTCGGTGCCATCCGCCAGCCGCGCGAGGGCGACAACCAGCAGGGGCGCCAGAAGTACAACGCGATCGTCAAGATCGACTCGATCAACGGTCAGACCGTCGACGAGGCGGCCAAGCGCGTCGAGTTCTCGAAGCTGACCCCGCTCTACCCGCAGGAGCGCCTGCGCCTCGAGACCGAGCCGTCGAAGCTGTCGACCCGCATCATCGATCTGGTCGCTCCCATCGGCAAGGGCCAGCGCGGTCTCATTGTCTCGCCGCCCAAGGCGGGCAAGACGCTCGTGCTGCAGGCCATCGCCAACTCGATCGCCAAGAACAACCCCGAGGTCCACCTCATGGTCGTTCTGGTCGACGAGCGGCCAGAAGAGGTCACTGACATGCAGCGCACGGTCAAGGGTGAGGTCATCGCCTCGACCTTCGACCGTCCCGCCGAAGACCACACGACGGTCGCGGAGCTCGCCATCGAGCGCGCCAAACGTCTCGTGGAATTGGGTCACGATGTCGTCGTGCTCCTCGACTCGATCACGCGCCTCGGTCGGGCCTACAACCTCTCGACCCCGGCCTCGGGTCGCATCCTTTCGGGCGGCGTCGATTCGTCGGCGCTCTACCCGCCGAAGCGTTTCTTCGGGGCCGCTC
>JAODMX010000355.1 GCA_025464735.1 Frondihabitans sp.
GACGTCCTGCGAATAGCGGAGAGCGTGGCCCAGCGGCTCGAACGAGGCACCCCGTGACACCTCGCGGGCTGCGAAGCGGGCGGCCCCGACCTCGAGGTAGAGACGAAGGTCGAAGAGATCGTTGACCGCCTTCTCGTCCCAGACCGTGACGACGGCGCCGCGGCGCGGGAAGGTCCGTACGAAGCCTTCCTGCTCGAGTTGCGGCACGGCCTCACGCAACGGCACGCGCGACATCTGGAGCTCGGCGGCGATGCGCGCTTCGGCGATGCGGGATCCCTGGGGGTACTCGCCGCGGATGATGCCCTCGCGGATGGTGTTGTAGGCCTGTCGCGACAGGGATTCCGGCCTGTCGCCGTCGGCGGTGTCTATCGGTTCCGTCATGTCCGATCCTCACGATGGAAGGCGGTGGGGGTCCCGGGGCACGGAACACAGCGCATCCCGGGACCCACGTGGATTACTTCTTGATGCCGAGCTTCGAGAAGTCGAGCTCGTTGGCACCGATGTTATGAGCCCCGGCAACACCCGTCAGCCATTTCTGCGACACGACCCAATCCTTGTTGTAAGAGAGGTTCATGTAACAACCGTTGGCTGAGTAGGTCTGCGCAGCCTTCGCGTAGAGCATCTGGTCACCGGTGGCGACGGCCTGGTTCAGATCGGCGTCGGTTTTGGGGACGTCGCAGCCGAAGTAATCGATGCCACCGGTCTTGTCCCAGAACACGTGTCCCCACATGTAGGGGCTGCCACCGTCAGGACCGTTATTGCCGTCGATGAAGGCATCTGGCCCCTTCGTCGGATTGTTGATCCAGCCGAAGACCGTGCTCGTGGGGTACGCCTGGGCGGTCGCCTTGAGCCCGTCGGTCTGCAGGTTCGCAGTGACGAGATTGGCCATAGACTGCGCATTCGTGTTGTCGGAGGCGTAGCCGATCGTGATCGGCGTGTTGGCAGGCAGGGTCTTCGCGTAGGCGGCGAGCACCTTCGGGTCGTAGCTGATGTTCTGCTTGTCGGAGCCGTCGGAGATCATCCCCTTGGCGTAGAGCGTGGTCGCCACGGAAGAGCGAGCTCCCAGCACCTCGTTCACCAGCTGTTTCTGATTGATGGACTGGAGGAATGCGATTCGCGCCTGCTTCGTGGCGAAGAACGGCCTGGTCGGGTTGACGGTCAGGAGTGCCGATTGCAGGGTGGGCAAGAACACGCTGTTGAACTTCGAGTTGCCGTTGTACTTCGCGAGGCTCGATGAGGGAAGCGCCGCCACGATGGCCGACACGGCGCCGCTGTCGAACGCGAGCTGCAGCGACGAGACGTCGCTGTACACCGGCAGATCGACCGTTGTGAAGGGCGACTTCGTGCCCCAATACCCCTTGTACTGGGTGAGCTTGTAGTCGGTGCCGGTCTTGGCGCTGGTCAGCTCGTAGGGGCCGGTTCCGACATCGTGCGTCTCGAGGTACGTCTGGGCGTCGTCCGTGCCGGCGTGCTTCGCCAGCGCCGTCGGCGACTCCATCTTCGGGCCGAAGGGCGACGCCAGATAGTCCAGGAACGCCGAGTTCGGAGTCTTGAGGGTGACTACTGCCGTGAGTGAGTTTGGCGTGGCGACGCTCGCGATTCCGGCCGTCATGTACGCGGCCCCGCCCTTGACGGCGGTGCGCCGGGCGAACGACGTCTTCACGGCGGCCGAAGTGAATGGAGTGCCGTCGTGGAACGTCACACCGCTCCGCAGGTGGAAGGTGAAGACGGTGTTCGACGAGTTGACGGTCCACGAGGTCGCGAGTCTCGGGGCGATCTGCACCGAGTCGACGTTGTTCTTGTACTGCACGAGCCCCTCGTACACGTTGGAGACGATCGCGAGGCCGTTGTTGGCGTAGTAGATGTCCGGATCCGGCGGCTGACCGATATCACCGAGCAGACCGACCGTGAGCACTCCGTCGGTGGGAGCCGCATTGGCTTTGGTGCTCGAGCCGGCCGAAGAGCACGCGGCCAGAGCGAGCAGCGGAATGATCGCGGCTGCGGCGATGACTCCTCGGAGAGTGGTGCTGCGTTTCTTCACTTCGACTCCTTGCAGGGGTGGACCGGAGAGGGATGCTCCGGCGGGGAGAGGTGGTGCGATGCGGGTTGGTGCGAGGGTGGAGCTGGTCGCCGTCACGCCGAGAGGCGTGGGTCGGCGACGGCTTGGAGGACATCGACGATGGCGTTCGCGACGATGTAGATGATGCCGAGCACCAGCGTGACGCCGGCGATGGCAGGAAAATCCGAGACGGGGATGCTGGCAGCGAGGTAGTTGCCGATGCCGGGCCAGCTGAATACCTGCTCGACGACGACGACTCCGGCGAACATGAATCCGAGCTGGAGGCCGGCCATCGACAGGCCCGGTCCGAGCGAGTTGCGGATCACGTGCTTGGCGAGCACGGTCGTGGGCCGGAGCCCCTTCGACCTCGCCGTTCTGACGTAATCCGATCGCAGGGTGGTGTCGAGACTCGAGCGCAGGATCCTGCCGATCGAAATCGACGGCGCGATCGCGAGGATGACGGCCGGCAGAACGAGGTGCTGGACCGCACTCAGCCACTCGGCACCGTCGCCGTGAAGCACGCTGTCGATCAGCAGGAATCCGGTGGGCGACGACGAGTCGGCACCCTGGCCCGCAGCCGGGAGCACGCCGAGCTGCGCATAGAAGAGGATGATGCCGCCCAGCGCGAGGAGGAACGGCGGTGCGGTCGCCAGCACGAGCAGCGGCCCCCGGAAGACCGCTCCGCCGGGCCAGCGCAGCGCTCCCGAGACCGCGTACAGCGTGCCGAGAATGAGAGCGATCACGAATGCGGCGACGACGAGCTCGACGGTCGCGGGCAGGAAGTCGTGCAGGTCCGCGGCGACCGGACGGTGCGTACGGAACGACATGCCGAGGTTTCCGTGCAGGGCATTCCAGATGTACCGGAGATACTGCACGGGCAGGGGGTCGTCGAGCCCGAGGGTCTTGCGCTCAGCCCGGACGGCGGCGGGTGAGGCGTTGTTGCCGAGGAACGCCTTCACAGGGTCGCCGGGTGAGATCGACTGGAGGACGAAGACGACCGCGGTCAGCACGAGAACAAGGATGATCGCCGAGCCGGTGCGGCGGAGCAGGAAACGGGTCATGGTGTCGGCTCCTTATCGACGCTCGGCGAGCAGGTTGCGGATGGCGTCGCCGCCGAGGTTGGCGACGAGGCTGAGCAGGAGCACGGCGAGCCCCGGAACCACGGGGACCCACCACTGCGACAGCAGCAGCTGGAGGTTCCGCGCCGTATCGGCGCCGAGCTCCGGGGCGGGCGCGGCCTGGCCGAGACCCAGGAACGAGAGGCCGGCGAGCAGCAGGACGACGTTGCCGATGTCGAGGCTCGCGGTCACGATCGCGGTCGGCACGACACCGGGCACGATGTGCCGGAAGACGACTCGGGTGCGCCCGATCCCAGCGAGGCGTGCGGCCTCGATGTGGGGCCGCGAAGCGATTGCCTTCGTCTCGCCCCGAATGATTCGGGCGTAGTAGGGCCACCAGACGATCGCGATGCCGATGAGCGTGTTCTCGAGGCCGTAGCCGAGGGCGGCGACGAGGGCGATCGCGACGAGGGT
>JAODMX010000421.1 GCA_025464735.1 Frondihabitans sp.
GGTCATCTCGGCACGAAATCCGGATCCGGATACCTGGACGTCCCCGCCGACCGGACGCCCGAGCTGGTCGCCTACCGCAACCGTGCCTACGTCGCCATGCAGAAGATGCTCGACGAGCTGGGCCCCGCGCCGATCGCCTGAGCGCGCGGCACCGGCTCCGCTGCCCGAACAAGTACGCTCTCGCGCATCAAGTACGAACTAGAACGTACTTTGTGCGTGAAACCGTACTTCTCGCGGGGAGGCCGCGGCGCAGCTCAGACCTCGGAGTCGTGCCGGGAGCGCTCGCGCACCTTCTCGATGTGTGCGCGCATGGCTTCGGCCGCGGACTCCGGGCCGAGGCCGATGGCGTCGATGATCGCGCGGTGTTCGACGATCGCGTCGTCGGCGTCGCTGACGCCCGTGTGGATGGTCTGCCGCATCCGGTGAACCCGGGTCGAGATCGCCTCGGACATGTCGAGGAGGAACGGGTTGTGGCTCGCCTCGAAGATCACGTGGTGGAAGTTCCAGTCATCGGCGAAGTACCGGCGGATCAGCTCGACGGGCAGCTCCCCACGAAGAGCAGCATCGTCGACCTCTTCGGCCGTCCGGGCGTGCCGCTCAAGTGCGGCCGACAGAAGCGGGACCAACGCTTCGGGGTGCGCTGCGGCGAGCTGAGTCGCCCCGCCTTCGAGCACCGATCGGGCATCGAACAGGGCGTCGAGCTGCTCCGCTGCCAACGGCGGCGCGACCCGGTAGCCCTTGTTGGCGATCCGGGTGACCAGGCCGGTGCGCTCGAGTTGGACGAGGGCTTCGCGCACGGGGGTGGGCGAGACGCCGAGCTCCCGGGCGACCGCGTCGATGGAGAGGCGCGTGCCCGGCTCCACCGTCGGGCCGAGCAGAACGTCGAGGACACGGTCGTAGACGTGGTCGCGCAGCCCGCGGCGCTCGAGGGAGCGGACGGCCGTGGCGGAGAAGAGGGGGTCGCTCATGTCGGCCACAGCTTATGCACTTCGTCGAGGATGTCGCGGACGGCGGACGGATCGTGGGCGAATCGACCCAGGAAGAGGCCGTCGAGCGCGTCGCCCACGTCGGTGAGGAGACCCGGCGCTGCACTGCCGCCGTAGATGACCCGGGATCCCTGGTGGCCTTCGAGCGTATCGAGGTACTCCCGCAGCCCGCGGCACACGGCGGAGACGTGTGCAGGTGACGCGGGCTCAACCTGCCCGATCGCCCAGACAGGTTCGTACGCGACGAGGAGTGGCCCGACCGGACCTCGCGCGTCGGCCAGACTCAGAGCGGATTCGAGCTGGTCGACGCAGGCGGCCAGGGCCGTCGCGGCTGTCCCGCGTTCCTCCTCGCCGACGCAGAGAAGGGGGGTCAGACCGCTTCGGAATGCCGCCGCCACTTTTTCGCTCACCTGACGAGGTGTCTCGCCGAAGAGCCGTCGTCGCTCCGCGTGGCCGATCTCGGCGAGCGAGCAGCCCAGCTCAGCGAGTTCGAGCCCACTCACCTCGCCGGTGAAAGCACCGGCGTCTTCGGCCGCGATGTCCTGCGCTCCGACCGAGACGAGTGGATTGAGGATCTCGACGGCCGCCGGGATCGACGGAAAGGTGGGCAGAACGAACAACTCGGCCTCGCCCGACTGCACGGCGACGTGATCCCGGGCGATCCCTTGGATCTCCCGGCACCACTCCACGGTGCGGGCATGGCCGAAGTACATCTTGAGGCTCACGCCGATGACGGTCATGGCCCGGCCGTCACTTCTCTTCGTACGCGCAGATCTCCTGGACCTTGTCGTTCGACGCGCTCGACGGGTCGAAGACGTAGGTCAGCCACTCGCGCACATTGCGTCGCGCCACCTCGAGGCCGACCACGCGCTGGCCCTGGCAGAGCACCTGGGCGTCGTTCGAGAGAATGCTTCGCTCGACGGAGTAGCTGTCATGGGCTGTCACGGCCCGGATCCCTTTGACCTTGTTCGCCGAGATCGCGACGCCGAGCCCGGTCCCGCAGAAGAGGATCGCGCGGTCGGCGTCGCCGCGCGCCACCATCTCCGCGGCCGTCGTTGCCACGGTCGGGTAGTTGGTGTGCCCCGAGGCGTCGACGCCCACATCGACCACCGACGCGACGAGGTCATTGGCCTCGAGGTCTTTCTTGACGGCCTCCTTATACTCGAAGCCGGCGTCGTCCGAACCGATCACCAGTCGCCAGGTCGTCATGATTTCTCCTCATCGTCGTTCGTCGAGTGGGTGTTCGTCGAGTGGTTGTCGAGGCTGTCGGCGATGGCGCGGGCGATCGTCGCGAACGACACGGCCCCCGGATCCGGTGATCCGACCGCCTTGTCACCGTGCGTTTTCGCGCGCCCGAGTCGGGGCACGAGATCGGTCGTCGACTCGGCGCCGCGGGTGGCCGCGTCGGCAGCGGCGCGCCAGGCTTGGGCGAGGGGCGCTCCGTCGTCGACCCGCTGCGTGAGCGTGTCCGCGAAGGGGACGAGCGCGTCGACCATGGTCTTGTCGCCCAGCGCGGCGCCGCCGACACTCATCACCGACTCGCGACCGCTCGCGACTCCGGCCGCAATCGCAGGCGCGGAGGGTTCCTCGCTGTCAGACAGCTCTGCGGCGATGCTCCGGAGGATGAGACCCCAGAGGGCGCCGGACGTGCCGCCGGCGCGATCCGCCCAGGCGGCGGCGGCCCGGGTCAGCAGGGTTCGTGCGCCCGCCCCGGCCTCGAGGGC
>JAODMX010000447.1 GCA_025464735.1 Frondihabitans sp.
GAATGGGTGCTGCCCGCTCTGCAGCGACCACCCTGGTGCAGGGATTCGGCGACGCGGCAACGGTCGGCCTCACCGTTTTCGGTACATCGACAGGCAACCAGGATTCGGATCGCGCGGCGGGCTGCACCGACGTCCGTCGACTAATCCCGGTCGGCCCGATCGACAAGCCGGCCTTCACCACGGCCATCGCCGGGATCACGGAATCCGGTTTCACTCCGCTCGGCCCGGCCCTCACCGACGCCGCGGCCCAGCTCGGGGATGCCCAGACCGGTCTCATCGTGCTCGTGACGGATGGCGTCGATACCTGCTCGCCACCCTCGGCGTGCGATATCGCCACCAAGATCAAGGCCGATCATCCCGGCTTCACGATCCAAACGGTCGGGTTCGCGGTCGACGCAGACGAGCAGGCGCAAGAGGATCTCGCCTGCATCGCGCAAGCGGGAGGCGGCGAGTTCGTCGACGCTTCGAACGCCATGCAGCTCGCTGCACGTTTGCGTGCCCTCACCGATCCGGTTTCGACCGCAGGCGCGCTCAACTCGCGCGGCCTCGACCAGCTCCAGATCGGGATGAGTCTGGCCGACGCTCGCGCTGCCGTCAGCGGTTTCACGCTCGGCAAGATGATCCTCGAGATCCAGTACGTCAACTGCGATCAGGGAACTCTCCTGTTCTCCCACGACCGGCTCGTCGGTATCATCCCGAAGAAGAAGGTCGCCACCGCTGACGGTGTCAAAGTCGGCGACACGCTCGGCACCGCTACCGCGATCTACGGTGCCGGCACTACGGGACGGGACAGTTCGGGAGCGTTCCAGACCTTCGCGACCTCGCCCGGTTCCGACACCGGCTACGCCATGTATGTCGCCAATCCCGCCGATGCCGCGACCAGGATCCTCAAGATCACGCTGTGCCTCTGCGGTGGCGGAACGACCGGTCAGAGCGAGATCAGCGCGTGGAAGATCGGGTACGGCCACGTTGGCCCGATCAAGGTCGGGATGTCGCTGGCCGATGTCTGGAAGATCGTCCCCGATCCCGGTCCGGCGGCAGAGTGGGCGGAGGGATGCAACGTCTGGGCACTTGCGACCAGAGGTATTGGTCACGAGGTTGCTGTGATCCTCGACGCCTCAGACACAGTGAGCGGCTTGTACGTGTCGCAGAACGCTCTCTCGCCGAGATTGCCGTCGGGGATCGGAGGGAACTCGACCTTCGATGCGGTGAGATCGGCATATCCAAACGCCCAGTTCACGAGTGCCACACATACCGCCTACCTCAACGTCGACTACCTGACCGTCGCATCCGGTTCACAGAAGATCTGGTTCATCGGCGACGGAGTTTCGGCCACCGACATCGTCGGCGGCATCCAGATCGGCGATGGGACCGGCCCGACCGACGGGTTCTGCAGATGACCATCGCGTACAGAGCGGAACGGAGAATCGCATGACCACGACGATGCCGACCACCTATTGTCCAAGCTGCGGTGTGCCGGATGTCGGCACTCGCTTTTGCGAGAACTGCGGGACGGAGCTGATGCGTGGCGCACCGGTGATCGCCGTCGCCGGGTCGCAGCCGTCGGCCACTGCGCCGAAACCCGTACTGCCCATGGTGCTCCTCTTCGCCGGGATCATCGGCCCGTCCGTCGTCGGAGCGGTGTTGAGCCTGATCTCGCCTGCTCGCATGTCCTACGCCTATTCGCTCTCGTTTGAGATCGTCATCCTCCTGTTCCTTGCGCTGGTCCCCGTCGCGGTCTTCCTTGCCGGACGTGCGGGGCAGGCCACCACAGGCGCACGCGTTGGCGGTTTGCTACTCGCGGCTCTCGGTCCGGTGATCGAACTGATCTTTGTCGTGATGGATCCGCAGAGTGCGTTTTACTTCATCTCCGCCGGCGGCGTCTCGCAGACCATGTTTTTGGTCGGCCCCATTGTGATGGTTCTGGCCTGGCTGATGACGACAGGCTCTCCTGCATCGTCCTACCGAGTGCTCTGGATCGCGGTCGCCGTCGCCGTGGTGTACATCTTTTTCGGCGGCAGTGCGAACTTCGTCTGGCTTTCCATCGTGGCGAATCTGGTCAGGGCAGGAGGACTAGTGGCCGTGATTCTCCTGATCCCCCGATTCGTGCGGATCAGGACGGCAACACGCGTTCCGCGGCCATTCGACGCTGCCGTTTACGGTGGGGGAGATGCCGCCTACGCCGCCATCGCGCGCCCGAACTCGACCAACGGGTTCGCCGTCAGCGCGCTTATCTTCGGCCTGATTGGCGGCACGGTCTTCCCGATCGTGTTCGGCCACGTTGCGCTCGCACAGATCGGGCGAACCGGGGAACGCGGCCGGGGAATGGCGATCGCTGGCCTCATCCTCGGCTACCTATCGTTGGCAGTCGTCCTCGTGATCCTCATCGTCATCGTGGCCGCCGCCAACGCAGCGAGGTACTACTAATGCGTGCGCTCGGCGGCTTATTCATCGGAATCGGCTGCGTCCTCGCACTGATCGCATCGGTGTGGGGTCATAACGGCTACTACCTCTCGCAGGCGCCCATCCTGCTAATGCTGGCGATCGGTGCGCTCATCTGTCTCGGCATCGGCGCGGCGATTCTGCGCTACCAGAAGGCCGGCTTCGCTTCGAGCGCTGACGCTCGCGCCGCCATCACCGAACGCGCCTTCAGGGCTCCGGCGGCCGCGATCGTCGCCCCAGAGGTGGCACCGCTCGTCGCGACTCCGATCGTCGCCCCGCTCGCCGCGTCAGCTGCTGCATCGCCCGCACTCGTCGCAGCGCCCGACTCGCCCGACTCGCCCGACACGGTCGACGAGGAGACCCGCGACCGCCCGCCACGCACGACCGACTGGGTGCTCGTGCTCCCGGATGCCACGGTCCTCCCGATCGCCGACGCACTGGTCATCGGGCGACAGCCCGTGTCATCCGACGGTGGCCCGA
>JAODMX010000506.1 GCA_025464735.1 Frondihabitans sp.
CAATCTCGTGATCGGTCTGTTCATCGCGTTGGTCGTCCTGCTTGTGACGTTCGGCTCATTACTCGCGGCCGGGCTCCCGTTGCTGACCGCACTCTTCGGTCTCGGCGTCAGCATGACGGGCATCTACGCGGCCTCGTCGTTCGTCGATCTCAACTCGACCGCGCCTCTGCTGGCCATCCTCATCGCTCTGGCAGTCGGTATCGACTACTCACTCTTCATCATCAATCGTCACCGCCGCAACCTGCTCGAGGGGCGCGGCGTCGCGGACTCGATTCGGCTCGCGTCGGGAACGGCCGGTTCCGCCGTGTTCTTCGCGGCGGCAACCGTGATCGTCGCCCTGTCGGGTCTCTCCGTCGTCGGGATCGGCTTCCTCTCCCAGATGGGTCTGTCTGCCGCGTTCGGCGTGCTGATCGCCCTCCTGGTGTCTGTCACGCTGACCCCCGCTCTGCTCGGAATCAGCGGAATGGCCATCCTCGGACGCCGTGGGCGACGCAGGATCGGCATCCAGAGTCCTCGAGGCACGCGCAAGCCGGCCGAGCGCTGGGTTGCCCTGGTCATGCGCCGCCCGGCCGTGTTCACCGTCGCGGCCGTCGCGCTGCTCGCGGTCCTGGCGCTGCCCGTTGCGGGCCTGCGCCTCGGGTTGCCGAATGACGGCACGGATCCGGCGGCAACGACCCAGCGCCAGGCCTACGACCTCCTCGGGACCGGTTTCGGCGACGGGGTCAACGGGCCGATCCTGGTGCTTGCCACGGGCGTCTCCGGGGCGGCCGATGTTCGGTCGGTCGACGCCGCTCTCGGCGGTGTCTCGGGTGTTGCGCATGTCCTGCCGAGCGGGGTCAAGGGATCCGATGCTCTCTTCACCGTCGTCCCGACGACGGGACCCTCCGACGCCAGGACCGAGACGTTGGTCCACGCGCTGCGGGACGAGGCCGACCTCCGCTTGCCCTCGGGTGTCTCCGTCGACGTCACCGGGGAGACCGCGGTTCAGATCGACATCTCGCAGCGCCTTCTGGATGCGCTTCCGATCTACCTGGCGCTCATCGCCGGGTTCGCGTTCCTGTTGCTGCTCGTCGTCTTCCGGTCGATCCTGATTCCGTTGAAAGCCGTCGCCAGTTTCCTGCTGAGTCTCGGTGCCGCGCTCGGAGCCACGGTCGCGGTCTATCAGTGGGGATTTCTTGGGAACGTTTTCGGTGTGGATCCTGCAGCACCGCTCCTGAGCTTCTTGCCGATCCTGGAAGTCGGTGTGCTCTTCGGCCTGTCGATGGACTATGAGATGTTCCTGGTCTCGGGCATGAGGGAGCAGCGTGCCCGGGGTGCGCGCTCGGACGACGCGATCGCAGTCGGTTTCTCTCACGGGGCCAAGGTTGTTGCCGCCGCCGCACTCATCATGATCGGCGTATTCGGCAACGGTGCGATCGCGGGGTCCGCGACGATCAAGCCGATCGCCTTCGCTCTTGCGATCGGGGTGCTCGTCGATGCCTTTGCGGTACGCATGACGCTTGTCCCCGCAGTGATGACTCTGTTCGGCGATGCCGCATGGTGGCTCCCGCGCTGGCTGGCGCGCGCGGTGCCCGACGCGGACATCGAGGGTGCCTCGCTCGAGCGCGACCGCGAACTCATCGACGCCTGACTAGCGCACCGGTTTTCGGCCGGGGTGCCACCGCCGCGGCGCTGGTACCCCGGCCGAAACCGCGGTTCGCGCTAGCGCTCGAGCTTGAGCCAGATCACCCCGAGGGGCGGCAGAACCACCTCGGCCGAGGCGGGCCGACCGGCCCAGGGGTCGTCGGTTGCGCGGACGCTGCCGAAGTTGCCCACGCCCGAGCCGCCGTATTCGCTGGCGTCGGTGTTGAGGACCTCGTGCCAGACGCCGGCTTCCGGAAGCCCGAGGCGCATCGTGACGGGTTGGCCGGAGAAGTTGGCGAACACCGCGACCTTGTCACCGTCGGGCGACTTGCGGAGGAACGCGACCACGCTCTGCTCGGCCGCACCGCCGTCGATCCACTCGAAGCCGTCGGTGTCGAAGTCGTTCTTCCAGAGGGCGCCCTCCTGCCGGTAGACCCGGTTGAGAGTGCGGACGAGCGAGTGCAGCCCCTGGTGGGCCGGCTGATCGAGGATCCACCAGTCGAGTCCCCGTTGCTCGCTCCACTCCGACGGCTGGCCGAACTCCGACCCCATGAAGAGCAGTTGCTTGCCGGGGTGCCCCCACATGAAGGCCAGGTAGGCGCGCACATTGGCGAGTTTCTGCCAGTCGTCGCCCGGCATCTTTCCGAGCAGCGATCCTTTGCCGTGCACCACCTCGTCGTGGCTGATCGGCAGCAGGAAGTTCTCACTGAACGCGTAGACGAACGAGAAGGTGATCTCGTTGTGGTGATAGCCGCGGTACAGCGGGTCGCGCTCCATGTACTCGAGCGAGTCGTGCATCCAGCCCATGTTCCACTTGAGCCCGAAGCCGAGCCCGCCGTCGACCGTGGGGCGGGTGACACCCGGCCACGCCGTCGACTCCTCGGCGATCATCACGATGCCGGGGTTGCGCTTGTAGGCCGTGGCATTGGCCTCCTGCAGGAAGGAGATCGCCTCGAGGTTTTCGCGCCCGCCGAAGCGATTCGGCACCCATTCGCCGTCGTTCCTCGAGTAGTCGAGGTAGAGCATCGAGGCGACGGCGTCGACCCGGAGTCCGTCGATGTGGAACTCCTCCAGCCAGTAGAGCGCATTCGCGACGAGAAAGTTCCGCACCTGGGAGTCGCCGAAGTTGAAGACGAGCGTGCCCCAGTCCGGCTGCTCGCCGAGACGCGGATCGCTGTGCTCGTAGAGCGCTTGGCCGTCGAACTTCGCCAGGGCCCATTCGTCTTTGGGGAAGTGGCCTGGCACCCAGTCCATGATCACGCCGATGCCCGCCTGGTGCAGTCGGTCGATCAGGAAGCGGAGATCGTCGGGGGAGCCGAAGCGCGAGGTCGGGGCGTAGTACCCCGACACCTGATAGCCCCAGGAGCCGCCGAAAGGGTGCTCGGCGAGAGGCATGAACTCGACGTGGGTGAATCCGAGATCGCCGACGTACTCGACCAGGTGGTCGGCCAGGTCACGGTAGGACAGGCCTGGTCGCCAGGACCCGACGTGGAGTTCGTAGACACTCATCGCCTCGCCCGACGGCTCCACGGCGCTGCGCCGGGCCATCCATTCCGCATCGTCCCACTCGTGTGCGGCTCTCGTGATGACGGAGGCGGTGGCCGGCGGAATCTCGGTGCGCCGGGCCATCGGATCCGCTCGCTCCACCCAACGGCCGTCGGCGCTGAGGATTTCGAACTTGTAGGTGCCCTCGGTGAGGCCGGGGACGAAAAGTTCCCAGATCCCGTT
>JAODMX010000513.1 GCA_025464735.1 Frondihabitans sp.
CATCAAGAAGGGCGTCTCCTACCGCCTCGAGGCTGTTGTCCCTCGACAGCCCGCTTCCTCGGCTCTCGCCTCGCTGACTCCCGGCGATGCTTCCGTGCCCACTCCGACCGCCGTCCCCGGGGCTCTCAAGACGGCGCTTCAGGGCTACGTGTCGGGTGTCAGCAGTCGGGGCGCGCGCCTCCAGGCGGCCATCGCGGGCCTCAAAACGAACGGTTACGTCAGTCACGGTGTGGGCGCGGGCGAACCAGTGAGCCCGTCCGGTCATGGAGCAGACCGCCTCACCAAGCTCTTCACCGACCCTGTCATGATCGGCGACGCCGAGCAGTACGCTGCTGCCGCCGCGTTGATGGCCGACGAGTTGGGGTTCCCCGCCCGGGTCGTGATGGGCTTCAAGGCGAGCGCCGACTCGTCCGCCTCCGGCGCGACCACCACCTTCACGGGGGCAGACATCACGGCAGTAATCGAGGTTGACACGGCCCAGTTCGGTTGGGTGACCGTCGATCCCAATCCGACTCCACGCAAGATCCCTGATCAGAAGAAGCAGGATCCCAATCAGGTGTCACGCCCGCAATCTGTCCTCCAGCCGCCGCCGCAGGAGGTCGACCCGCCGAACGACCAGACGCAGCCGCAGAGCAAACAGGACAACCCCGCCGAGCAACCCGCGTGGGCGGCCATCCTTCTCGGTATCGTTCGGATCGCAGGCTGGGTATTCGCGGCCGTGGGAATCATCATGGCGCCGTTCCTCGCCATCGTCGCCGTCAAGGCGCGAAGGCGTTCCCGAAGGAGACGGGTGCGCGATCCAAGCCTCCGAATGACGACCGCGTGGATGGAGTTCCGAGACTCCGTGGTAGACCACGGAATCGCGGCACCTCCGGCGGCCACCAGAAGCGAAGTGGCCGTGGCGGTGGGGGGATCGCGGCCGGCTGTTCTCGCGCGGGTCGTCGACCGGTCGGTCTTCGCTCCGGAACCTCCCGGCCAGGCAGACGCGGATCGGGTCTGGAAGGCCGTCGGCGAGATGCGCGGGCGGCTCGACGAGGGCCTCACTCGCTGGCAGAGATTCAAGGCGGCCGTCTCGACGAGGTCGCTGCGTGGATACCATGGCGGGAAAGCATCCAAGCGTTAGAGGATCATCACCACACATGCGTTGTCCCACCTGCTCGAGTCCCCTGCCCGACGGAGCCATGTTCTGCGGCCAGTGTGGTCGCGCCATCACGGCCGCCGACGTCGCGGCGTTCCAGAAGACGCAGGGGGAGGGCCGGGGCAGCACTGACAGCTCGCATCCGGAGATCCCTGCGTGGCGTCTTCATGAGCCACCGCCCGCGGCGGTCCCTGCCGGGACACCGTGGTGGAAGGCGGGCAACGACGAGACGCCAACTCTGGACGAGCCTCTGACGCCGGCCGCATCTCCAACTCCAGACGAGCCTCCGACTCCAGACGAGCCTGTGACCCCGGAGGAGGAGCAGACCCCGCAAGCAGAGAAAGACGCCGGCGAGGATCGGAGCGCGCCCGCCCCGCTTCGACCGCCTGCGGCTCCCGAGGTCAACGGCCCTCGACCCACCTCGGCACCGCTCTGGACGGCGTCGCTGACGCCCATCACGGACGCGAGCCACCTCAGCCCGGACGAGTCGGCTGAAGCGCAGACCGGCGTCTCGCCGGCGCAACCCGACACGCCACAATCAACCGACCAGGATCCAGCACCCGCCGCCGCTCCCGACGTGCCCCAGCCAGGCGACACGAATGTGATCAAGCCTCTCGTCGCACCCGGCGTTGCCCGGGCCGCAGGAACGCTGCGGTGCACCGTGTGCGGTGCCGGGCTCTCCGAGGACGACATCTTCTGCGGCGAGTGCGGCACGGTCGTGGAGTCGGTCGCTCAGTCGTTCACCGGCCCGATCACTCCAATCCTGACGGGGGTCGTGCCTCAGACTCCCGAGCCGAGCCTTCCGCCCGACGAACAGGACGATCCTTCGTACGACGGCCGTGGCGAGGAACAGCGACCGTCCGTCTCGGCTCCCGAGCAGGAGACATCGGCTGAGTCTGCTAGGCCTGACGCGATCGAACCTCCTGCCAAGAAGAGACGGCTTTTCGGACGCCGTGCTGAGCAGGACGGTCCGCAGCTGTGGTCGTCGCCCCCTGCGTCCGCTCTCCCCGGTGACGCTCCGGCTGCTCCTCTGCAACCCGCTGCAGCCGCGAGGGAAGCGCCCGTCGAGCCGCCCGCGACGCCCGAACCCGTCGGCATCGATCAGGTACCGACATCCGTCGACGAGCACAGCGCGGACGAGTCCGGTGTCGTCGAACCTGTAGAGGCCCCCTTGGCGGCGACGCCCGTCGACGCGCCGCCGCAGCGCGTCGATTCTGTGCCGATTCCGATCCCTCCGGCACCCGAGTCACCTCGTCCGGCGATTCCGTGGGCTGTCGGCGCGTCCGAGGAGGATGTCGAGAAGACCAGGATCGTGCGAAGGCAGCCTCTCGGCGAGCCGTATGTCTTGCAGTTCAGCACCGGTGAGAGCTTCACGGTCCAGGGCACCGGACTGGTCGGTCGGGCCCCGACACCTCAGCCGGGGGAGGCGATCGACCTTCTGGTCCGGATCGTCGATCCTGGTAAATCCGTGTCGAAGACGCATCTCGAATTCGGCCAGGAGGACGGTGCCCTCTGGGTGTCCGACCGCTGGTCGGGCAACGGTTCGGTCGTTCGCGACCCGGGGCGTGAGGCTCGACGCTGCGAACCCGGGAAGCGCATTCGTGTTGCACGGGGAGCCCGTGTAGATATCGGCGAACAGTTCTTCATCGTGAGCTGACGCCGATCCTTTCGACTTTCCACATCGGCGTCGAGCGAATGAGTTGTCCACAGATTAGGTGGCACGTCGTTCAGTCGTCCTCCTGCCCGCTTGACTGGATGCATGCCGTCGCCAGCCGTCCTCCGTCAGCCAGCACCACCAGCCGACCCGCCGAGGTGCGTGCCTCCGGTTACGACAGCTGTGCTGGCCGGCTTCCTCACAGTCGTGGGGTTGGTGCTTCACCTGCCCGCAACGATCCTGCTGGCGAGTCTTCCAGTGGCGGCGGCGTGCGCTTGCGCTGAGGCTTGGGTCCGCACCCGTCGTCGGGGTGCCGCAGGAATCACCAGGCACGCTCTCGAGGTCGAAGCGTTCGAGACCGACGTCGCGCGACGCCTCGCACGAGAGCGAGCAGAACTGGGGGCGATCTTCGGCGTGGAGGCGCCCCAGCCATCGACAACGAGCGGTGCCGGCATGGTTGTTCTGGGCCGGGGTTCCGTCCGCAGCGATCTGCGTCTGGACCAGGGCGACGGCCCGCACGAGATCGAGCTCTCTGACGCGCCTTTGGCCATTCGAGTCGGCTCCGGTCTCGAGATCCTCGGCCCGCAGCCTTTGGCTCACGTGCTGGCGCGCTCTTACGCTCGCCAGCTGGCGGCTGCGGGGATCGTCGCCGGGGTTTCCGCATCGGCGAGATCCGAGGGCGTCACGGTGTCCGTCGCCGAGAGAGGTCGACCGCCGGGGCCCCCTGACGCCGAAATCTGGCTCGGCCCAGACGGCTCTGCGTTCGCGCGCAGCCCCATCCAGGCGCGCGGACAATGGGTGGCGCTCGATCCGCAGTTCAGTACCACCACGCCGGAGCCATTACCGGGCGATCATGGGCAACCCCGAAGTCAGGCCGCCGAGGTCAGCCCTGCGCCCAGTCGAATGAGCCCCACAGGGCTCCCTCCGCCGAGCACGCGCTCCAGAGTGCGATCGACAACAGTCTGAGCCAAAGCTGGATCGACGGCGCCCTCGTCGGCAAGCAGGCGCAGCGCGACGAGCGTGCCCGCGCGGAGGTTTCCGTCGAGAACCTTCACCGCTACGGCCACACCATCGGGCGTTCCGATCACAAGGACACCTTCGGCGCCGAGCTTTGCCAGCACACCGAGCGTCTGAATGGTGACGGTGTTCGCGCGGCCGTCGCCGTCGAGCGCCCACGGGTCGTCGAAGACCGCCGTGACGAGGTGCGCGGCGTCGGTGTCCGCCGACGTAGTCACCGACTCGGTGACGCGGGCGACGCCGCGAGCAAGACCACTGATGGTGGTGGCGAACACCGGCGCTCCACAGCCGTCGACGCCGGCGTGGTCGATGAGCTC
>JAODMX010000235.1 GCA_025464735.1 Frondihabitans sp.
TCCTCGCGGAACCCGCCGAAGTGCGGGGCCTTCGCGAACTCGGTCGAGACGGTGCCGAGATCGCCCAGGAGCCCGGCCTGCTGGCGGTACGCCACCAGCTGGTCGTTGTACCGGCGCGACTGCGACACCATGAAGAGTTGACCGGTCACCTCGGCCGCGGCCGCGAGCGACAGGGCTTCGGCGACGTTCTGCGCCGCGGGCTTCTCACCGAGCACGGGCAGCCCGGCGAACAGCGCATCGGTCGTGACCGGGTGGTGGGCGACCGGCACCGTGATGTCGAGGATCGCGTCGGGGCTCGTCGACTGGATGAGCTCCGCGAGGTCGGTCGAGACGGCGATCGACGGGTCGCCGTAGACCTCGGCTCCGGCCCGGGCCGCGTCGAGGTTCAGGTCGACGATGCCGACGAGCTCGACGTCGGCGTCGGCCGCGTCGGTGCGAAGCCACGCCTGGCCCATGCCGCCGGCGCCGACCTGGATGACGCGCACCGGCGCATCCTGCGTCCGGAGGGTGCTGAAGGCGCTCATGCGTCGACTTCGGCGGTGGCGGCGGGCGCCTCGAGCGGGTGGTCGAACGGGCCGGCGTAGTGCTGGCCCTGGTAGTACTCGCCGAGGTCGTAGCGGTGCAGCTCGGGGATGCCGCGCTCACGCTCGGGACGGGCCCACTCGACGCCGTTCGCGATCACGCGACGGACGTCTTTGTGGTGGTACACCGGGAAGTCCTGGTCGCCGGGCGAGAAGAAGAAGATCTTGCCGAAGCCGCGCCGGTAGGTCATGCCCGAGCGGAACACCTCGCCGCCGGTGAAGCCCGAGATGAAGATGAGCTCGTCGGGCGTGGGCACGTCGAAGTACTCGCCGTACATCTCCTGCTCGGGGATGACGATCGGGTTCGGTACGCCGCGCGTGATCGGGTGCTGAGGGTTGACGGTCCAGACCAGCTCCTGGTCGTGCTCGCTGCGCCAGCGGAGGGTGCAGGTCGTGCCCATCAGCTTGCCGAAGATCTTCGACCAGTGGCCGGAGTGCAGCACGAGCAGACCCATGCCGGAGAGCACGTGACGGTGGACCCGGTCGACGATCAGGTCGTCCACGTCGCCGTGGGCGGCGTGGCCCCACCAGGTCAGGACGTCCGTGTTCGCGAGGACTTCCTCGGTCAGGCCATGCTCCGGCTGATCCATGGTCGCGATCCGCACGATCGCGTCCGGCAGGTTCTCCTGGATCCCCGCGGCGATGGCGCCGTGCATTCCCTCGGGATACCGCTCGGCGACGTGCGCCTCGACCTTCTCGTGGACGTTCTCGCCCCAGACGGTGACGCGCAGGGGGGAGGTGGTGTCGCTCATTGTGAATCTTCTTTCCGGTTGGTGATGGCTCAGCGTCCCGCGGGGGATGGCTGAGCGAGTGTCGTTGCGGGAGAAAGTATCGTTGCGGGAGACCGTGTTGTTGCAGGAGATAGGCCGGCTCGCGCCGAGCCCCAGGATTCGAGGACGGCTCGGACGTCGTCCCGGAGTGGGGAGCGCAGTGCCTCGGCGTAGCCGTCCTCCAGGACGTCGGCGATCCGGATCCTGACGCCCGAGTCCGCCGACCGCACAGCCGCCTCGACCATTGCGAAGCTCTGTACGTTGGAGTGCACTTCGCTCTCCGGCGTGCGACCGGTGCGGAGGGCGTCGAGGAAGTCGGCCAGGGATCCTGCGATCTCTTCCGGCGGCCCCGAGGCGATCGGGGTGGTGATGCCGAGTGTGCTGGCGTGGCTCTCGGGGTCGACGCGGTCGAGGACGACGTCGCCCTCGCCATCCCAGCTGGCCGTTCCGTGCGAACCGCTGGCGCGCCAGATACCGTTCCAGCTGGTCTCGAGGCCGCGGGTGGTCCAGGTGCCGGTGTAGCGGTATCGAACGCCGCCGTCGAATTCGAAGACCGCATTGGTCACGGTGTCGCCGTCGAACCAGCTCCACTCCGGGTTGAAGGTGTCGCACCAGACCGAGACCGGGTTCGAGCCGACGAGGTAGCGGGAGACATCAAAGGCGTGGATCGCCATGTCGACGAGCAGCGGGTGAGGCATCTGCTCACGGAATCCGGGGAAGTGCGCCTCCTTGGCGTACTCGGTGGTGAGGAGCGCGAGCGACCCGATCTCGGCGATCGCGGAGCGGTAGGCGGCGAGCGAGTTGTAGTAGCGGCGGTTCTGGCTCGTCATGAGGAGCTGACCGGAAGCCTCCGAGACGGCGACGCTGGTCAGCGCCTCGGCGACCGTCGGCGCGAGCGGCTTCTCGCAGAGCACCGGCAGACCCCCGAACAGCGCTTCCGTGTTGATCGGTAGGTGGGCGCGAGGCACCGTGACATTGATCACGGCCTGCCCGCCGGACGCTCGCGCGACCTCGAGGACGTTGGAGCCGACGACCACGCTGTCGAAGCCGAGGTCCGCCGCCGCCTGCCGAGCCAAGGCCTGGTCGAGATCCACGAGCCCAACCAGAATCGCGTCCTGGCTGGCGCTGAGCATCCGCATCCAGGCCTGGCCCATGAGCCCGGCCCCGACCAGAACCACCCGTATGGGACCCTCGTCGGGCACGGTAGCGAATGTCACTTGACCGCCCCACCCAGGGCTCCGGCCGCGATGTACTTCTGGGCGAAGATGAGGAGCACGGCGGCCGGAAGCGAAGCGAGGACCGCGGTCGCCATGACGGGGCCCCAGTTCGTGACGTTCGATCCGATGTAGTTGTAGATACCGAGGGTGATGGGCCGGATGGCGTCCGTCGACGTCAGGGTCAGCGCTATGAGGAAGTCACCCCAGGCGCCGAGGAAGGTGAACAGCGCCGCGGTCACGATGGCGTTGCGGCTGATGGGGATCACGATCGAGACGAATGCCCGGAAGTCGCCGGCGCCGTCCACGAGAGCGGCCTCGACAAGGCTGGGCGGAAGCGATTCCATGAACGCACGCATCAGCAGGATGGCGAACGGCACCTGCACCGCGCTGTCGGCCAGAATCAGGCCGATGTAGGAGTTCAGGAGACCGACGTCATTGAAGATGGTGTAAAGAGCGTTCGCGATGACGATCGTGGGAATCATCTGCGTCACCAAGAGAACGAGCAGCAACACGCGGGTGCCACGCATTCTGAACCGCGCCAGCCCATAGGCGGCCGGGGTCGCGATGAGCAGCGTGAGCACGACTGTGCCCAGGCCGATGATCATGCTCGAGACGAAGTTCTGCCCCTGCTGCTGGAAGGCTGCCTGGTACCCCGAGAAAGTCAGAGACGTGGGGAACCACGTCGCCGTTGCGGCGCCAGCCGTCGCCTGCAGGCTGGTGTTGATCATCCAGTAGACGGGGAACACCATGATGGCCAGGAAGATGATCCCGAGGATCGTGAACGGGATGGAGCGAGCCTTGCTCCTGCGGCGAGACCGGCCAGGCACTCTGGCCACGCTCCCGGGTGCTTTGACGGCGTTGATGGTCATTCGTCGACCGCTTTCCGTGAGATCGCGAGGTAGATCATCGCGAAGACGAAGGAGACGACGATGAGGACGTTACTCACGGCCGCTCCGATACCGAACTGGAAGTTGATGAACGACTCGTGGTAGGCGTTGGTCGCCAGGGTCTGCGTGGAGTTCGCCGGCCCACCACCCGTCAGTCCGAGGATGATGTCGACGACCTTCAGCGTGTAGACGACACCGAGCACGATGACCACGCTGACGACCGACCGAATGCTGGGCCAGGTGATGTGCCGGAAGGCCTTCCAGCCTGTCGCGCCGTCAAGTGAGGCTGCTTCGTAGAGCTCCTCGGGCACTGATTGCAGTCCGCTGTAGAGGATCGTCGTGTTGAACGGGATACCCAGCCAGACGTTCACGCCGATGACGGCGATGAGGGCAAGACTCGGGCTCACGAGCCACGGTGTGGCCGGGACCCCGAAGATTCCGAGGAACTGGTTCAGCGCACCGCTGTCCTGATCGAGCAGCCATTTCCAGACCGCGCTCGAAGCGATGAGCGGGAGCAGCCACGGCAGGAGCAGTAGACCCCGCAGGAAGCTGGACAGAGGGAAGTTGCGTCGGAAGAACAGGGCGAGACTCAAGCCGAGCACGAACTGCAAGACGATCGAGCCCGCAGTGAACAGCGCGGTGTTGATAACACTGGTAGTGAACACCGAGCTGCCGAACACGTAGACGTAGTTGGCGAAGCCGACCCAGGGCGCCTCGCCCGTGAAGAAGGTCTTCGTGGAGTAGTCCTGGAAGGACATGATGACGTTCTTCACCACAGGATAGCCAAAGAAGACGCCCACAAAGACCGCGGCGGGGATGACGAACAGCCACCGCGTCAATCCCATCCTCAACCGGGCTCGGCGCTGTCCGGGCCGGACGATCACCGCCGGCGGTTCCTGACGAACCCTCGCTTGCGTTGTAACGCTCATGCTTGTTTCCTTCCCTCTTGCCGGGGGCAGGGGAGCCGGCCGGTACGGCCGGCTCCCCCACGACTCACTGGTTTTGCGTCTGCGCTTGCTGGAGCGCTGCCGCGGGGGATGCCTTGCCAGTGAGGGCAAGCTGGACAGCGGTGTAGATCTTCGTCGCGGCCTTGGGCCAGTCGGGACCGAGCTCACCGGTGCGAGCGCGGGCCGTCTGCACGGTCGTGACGAACGAGGCGACCTGCGGGTGCGTCTTGCCCCAGGCGTCGGTAGCGGTGATGTTGGTCGGGACGTTGCCCGTGTTGCCCGCGATCACGGTCTGCATCTTCGCGGTGTTGAGGCAGCCGACAAACTTTCCGGCGAGCTTCATCGTGGCGGAGTCCTTGGTCTGCGGCACGGTGAAGGCCTCACCGCCGAGCGGGGCGACGGGTGCCGCACCGGTCCGGGTGGGGATCGGAACGCTATCGAACTCGAGCCCCTTCGCGGCATTGAGGGCGGGGAGCTGCCACGGGCCGTTGATCATCATGGCTGCCTTGCCGGCGATGAACTGGTTGTTCACGTCGGCCTGCGCCCAGCTGACCGAGCTCTTCGACATCGAGCCGTCGTTCTGCAGATCGAGGACGTACTGCAAAGCCTGAACGGTTGAGGGCGTGTTGATGTTCTTCTCGTCACCACCGTTCGACCAGAGGAAGGGCAGGAACTGCCAGGTGCCCTCGTAGGTGTTGATGTTGCTCATCGCGAAGCCGTACGTCTTGCCAGTCGTCAGCTTCTTGGCGTCAGTTCGCAGTTCGTCCCACGTCTTCGGCGGTGTGATTCCCGCGGCGGAGAGCAGCTTCTTGTTGTAGTAGAGCGCGATCGAGTTCGTGACGGGCTGCAGACCGTACAGCTTGCCCTTGTAGGTGTTCGCCTTCGCGACCGCGGGCACGTCGCCGGTGGCGCTGAGCCCGTAATCGGACAGCGGCGATAGGGCGCCCGAGGAGGCGATCTGCTGCACATCCGGGTTGTCGAGCATCAGGACGTCGGGCAACGTGCGCGACGATGCCTGCTGCAGCACCTTCGCGATGAGGCCCGCTCCGGCGACGTGGTTGATGGTGAGCTTGATGCCCAGCTGGCTGGCGCACTTGTTGTAGTTCGAGTTGTAGGTCGAGGTGTAGTAGTCCTCGATCGTGAGGTGCTTGCTGCCGGAGGACGTG
>JAODMX010000255.1 GCA_025464735.1 Frondihabitans sp.
TCGTTCTGGCGCGGGTTCGGGATCCTGTGCCCCTGGGCTCTCTTCGGAGCGAGACCGGCGGCGGCATCGACGGATCCAGCTCCGGATCGGCGAAGACGGCGGAGGTTCGAGCGGAGGCGAGGTTGTCAGTCAACGGAGACCCACCGTTTCTGCAGCCGGAACTGCACGAGCGTCACAATGCCGATGATGAGGAAGATGACCATCGCGATGGCTGCGGCGTATCCCTTGTCGTTCGACACGAAACCCTGCTGATAGAAGAAGTAGACGAGCGACAGGCTCTGCGGGATGACCGGGTTGGTCGTCGGCGAACCGAGGATCGCGTACTGCAGATCGAAGAGCTGGAAGCTGCCGATGATCGTGATGATGAGCACGAAGAAGATGCTCGGCGAGAGCAGCGGCACGGTGATTGAGCGGAACTGGCGCCACGGCTTGGCCCCGTCGAGTTCGGACGCTTCGTAGAGCTCCGGCGGGATGCTCTTGAGGCCGGCGCCGAGGATGATCATCGAGAAGCCGAGCGACGACCAGAGACCGACGATCGCCACGGCGACCATCGCGTAGCCCGGCGTCGAGATCCAGTACGGGCCCGTGATGCCGACGAATTTCAGCAAATAGTTCAGGATCCCGAAATCACCGTTGAAGATGATCCGCCAGACCATCGCGATGGCCGTCGGCATCGCCACGTAGGGCAGGAAGAAGAGAACGCGATAGAGCGCTGCGAAGCGGAGACCCGGGGTGTTGAGCAGGCTGGCGAGCCAGACCGCGAGCGGCACCCCGATCAGCACAATGCAGGTGTAGAGGAGTGTGTTGCCGAGAGCCGAGTAGAGCTGCGGATCGGCGAAGAGGCGGACGTAGTTCACCACTCCGGTGAAGCTGGAACCACCGAAGACGCCCCACGTCGTCAGGGAGAAGTAGGCGGTCTGGATGACCGGCCACAGGTAGAAGACGGCGACTCCGGCGATCAGCGGGAGAACGAACAGCCAGGGCCAGGCGCCGTCGCGCTTCAGCAGGCGCGGCCGGGGGCGGGCCTCGCCCCGCCCGGCGCGCACACGGGGTGCGCGCTCGGGCGAGGCGGGACGGAGGGACTCGGTGGTCATCGGGTCACTCCTTGGCGAGCAGCGCGTTCATCTGCGAGGCGAGGGTGTCAGTGACACTCGTGACCGACTTCGCTCCCGAGAAGGCGGCCGGCAGCTGCGCCGTCTCGAGGGCGTTCCACGCGGCCGTGTTCTTCGAGACCGGGAACGGCTTGGCGTACTTCACGGCATCGAGGAAGATCTGGAGATTCACGCCGGGCTCCGACTTCGCAAACGCGGTCTGCGTGCCGTTGAAGGCCGGGATGACCGCTCCCATGTCGCCCTGCTGGAGCTGCGCCTTCTTCGAGGCGAGGTAGACCTGCAGCGCCTGCGCCGCAGCCTTGTTCTTGCTGGTCGCTGAGACGACATTCGAGAGACCGTGGATGACGGTGGCCTGCGTCTTGCCGATCGGCAGCGGGTAGACCTGGACGTCTTTGGCAATGGGTGACGTTCCCACCTCGGTGCGGGCCCAGCTGCCGCCCCAATACATGGCAAGCTTGCCGGAGGTGAACCACTGGTCGGCCGTGGTGTCGGTGAGCTGCTGGATCGTAGGTGACCCGCCGGACGCGATCAGCTGGGTCCAGAAGTCGATGCCGGACTGCGCGGCTTTGGTGTCGTAGCCCGACTTCTTGCCGTTGGCGGAGATCACGTCACCGCCGGCCTGGAAGATGGTGTTGTAGAAGGTCGTCTGACCGTCCATGCCGCCGGCTCCGCCGTAGATGCCCTTGCTCTTCAGGTTCGCCGAGATCTCCTTGGCGTCGTTCTGGAAGTCAGCCCAGGTCCAGCCAGCCGTCGGAAGAGCGACCCCGGCCTCCTTGAACAGGGCCTTGTTGACCCAGACGCCGATGGTGTCGAAGTCCTTGGGCACGCCGTACTGGGTGCCGTTGAGGGCATAGAGGTTGTCGAGAGCCTTGGAGTAGTTGCTGAGCTTGATCGCGCCGGCCTTGACCTCGCCGGTGATCGGCTCGATCTTGCCGTTTGACGCGTAGAGCTGGAAGTTGGGTCCGTTCAGCCAGAAGAGGTCGGGCAAGCTGTTGCTCGAAGCCTGGGTCTGCAACTTGGTGAAGTAGTCGGCGAAGGGGGTCACGTTCACGTTGACCTTGATGTTCGGGTACTCCTTGTTGAAGCCCACGAGATTTGCGTCGATCGCCTTGACCTGCGTCTGATCCCAGACGCTGTAGGTGATGTTCGCGGAAAGACTCTTGCTCGGGGCCTTGTAGCCGCCCGAGCTGGTGGTGCTTCCACCGCCGCTGCCTGAGGCGCTGCAGCCGGAGGCAACGAGGGCGATGCCGACGGCGGCCGCGACGCCGAGGGCTATGCGTCGTCTCGCCGTGGTGCGAGGGAGTCGAAGATTCATGGCAGTGTCCTTTCGGCCGGTCTACCTACGAGGTAGGGGCAGGGGTGGTGGTGCGGGAAGGTTCGGTCGTGGTGCTTGCGAAGTAGGAGAGCAGGTCGGGGGCCAGAGGTGGCACGTCGAGAGGCTCCGAGCCGTTGCGGAGCGAGCGAGCGGCCAAGGATCCTGCAGCCACAGCCGCGCGAGCGGCAACCGGCGAAAGCGTGGTCGGCTCGCCCCGCCCGACGAAGGCGAGGAACTCGGTCATGGTCGCGAGGTCGGCGTCTTCGTGGCCGGTGACGACGCCGTCGATGGGATACTCGGCGTCGCCGTCGACCTTCCACTGGGATTCGTGGCGCCGGTTCCAGACCTTCACGACACCGCCGGCGGTATCGCCAACGTTCTCCAGGCGGCCCTCGGTGCCGATCACGGTGTAGTTGCGCCAGTAGTCGGGGGTGAAGTGGCACTGCTGGTAGCTGGCGAGCACCCCGTTGTCGAGCGTCATCATCATCATCGACACGTCCTCGACGTCGATGACCGGGTTCAGCCGGGTCTGTTCGTGCGGGGGCCAGTTGTCGTGGGAGAACCAGTCGGCCATGGTCTCACCCTCGTGGCTGCCGCGGTCGGTCACGTCGCCGTAGACCAGGAGCTCGCCCATGCCGACGACGCGTCGCGTGTACGCGCCGGCGAGCAGGTGCACGACGTCGATGTCGTGGCTGGCCTTCTGCAGGAGCAGCGAGCCGGTGTACTTCCGGTCGGCGTGCCAGTCCTTGAAGTAGTAGTCACCGCCGTTGCCGACGAAGTGGCGCACCCAGATCGTCTTGACCTCGCCGATCTCGCCGCGCGCGATGATGTCGCGCATGAGACGGACGACGGCGGCATGCCGGAAGTTGTGGCCGACGTAGAGCGGTGTGCCGGTCTCGTGAGCGGTGCGGAGGATCTCGTCGGCGTCTTCGATCGTGATCGCGAGAGGCTTCTCGAGGTAGACCGCGACTCCCGCGCGGAGGAGGGCGATGGCGATGGCCGCGTGCGTCCAGTCGGGGGTGGTGACGATGGCGGCGTCGAGGTCGGCGCTCGCGATCATCTCCTCCGTCGAGGCGTAGACCTTGATATCGCTGCCGAAGAGGTCGACGGCACGCTGGCGACCCTCTGACGTCGTGTCGGCCGCGGCAACGAGGCGGGCGTCCTCGCCGGATGCTGCGACGTGGTTGGCGATGTGCGCCCGCTGGCCGGTACCCACGACCCCGACGCGAAGAGTGCGACCGGGCAGAGTGCGCGTTGCCCCTCCGGGGGCGCCAGCGGGGGCTGCTACGTGATTACTTGTCACACTTTCTCCGCATCTTTGCGTGAACTTGATTCGAACATAGCCGAAACGATCATGAAGTGACAGTAGGTGCTCACGCTTTCGAGCGGAAGTACCCCGACGAAATCGGCACGCATGTTTACGAGAACGAAACATCGGTGGGCGACGATGGCGCGACGCGAGCCCAGCGGGGGCCGGCGCCCGAGCGCGACTAACGCGAAACTCACGAAGGAGTTCGCGACCCGCGGCCCTCCCGAACACGACGCTGACCGCGCCAACTCCTCCGAAGGCGTCACCCCGCGGGGCCCGCTCCTCCCCAGGCGGAGTGCTCTCCTTCTGAGGGAACCGCGCGGCAGCAGCGGCGGCGGCAGCAGCAGCTCAGGCGGCGACGACGACCTCGACGCCCGCGGCAGCGAGTGCTCGCCCCAGCTCCGCCTCGACGGGCTGGTCGGTCACCAGAACGTCGATCTGGTCGAGCGGGCAGATTCGGGCAAAGGTGGTCTTCTGCATCTTGGTCGAGTCGGCGACGATGACGACCTTCCTGGCGACCTTGCCGAACTGCTGACTGACGTCAGCCTCCCCCTCGTGCAGCGTCGTTGCACCGAAACGGACGCTGAGCCCGTCGACCCCGAGGATGGCGATGTCGAGCGCCATCTCGGCCAGGGAGGTCGACACGAGAGGCCCGACGAGTTCGTACGACTGGCGCCTCGAGACGCCTCCGGTGACGACGATCTTGACGTGCGACCGGACCGAGAGCTCGTAGGCGATGTTGAGCGCGTTCGTGACGATGGTCACGCCGAAGTCGCCGTCGGAGCGGACCAGCCGATCGCTGCGCCCGAGCTCTCGGGCGACTTCGCTCGTAGTCGTTCCGCCGTTGAGACCCACCGAGTCGCTCACCTGCACCAATGCCGCAGCCGCCTTGGCGATGCGAACCTTCGCCTCGGCCTGACGCGCGATCTTGTATTGCAGGGGCAGCTCGTAGCCGCTGCCGAGCGCCGAGGCGCCGCCGTGCGTTCGGGTCACGAGGCGCTGGTCGGCGAGCGTAGCCAGGTCGCGTCGCGCGGTCGCCGCGGAGATGCCCAGGACGTCGCCGATCTCGGCGATACTGACGTTGCCGCGCTCGCTCACCAGCTCGAGGAGTTCGTTCAAGCGTTGCTGTTGCGTCATTTTTTCATCCTACGGGGCAAATCACTCACTACCAATGAGCGAATTTGACGTTTATCACTCGCATCAATCATGAATGGTCTTCTAGGATGCTCAAAGAAGACGTCGCCACGGTGGCGTGACCGAGAGGAATCCATGACCGACACCTTCGTGGCCGCAGAAATCGCGTCCCAACCCTCGACGTGGCGTCGAGCCGGCGAACTTGCGCCCACGTTCCGCGACGTGCTCCCGCAGCGTGGCGAGCGTGTCGCGGTGGTCGGCTGCGGCACCAGCTGGTTCATCGCCATGACCTATGCCGTGCTCCGAGAGCAGGCTGGCGAGGGGCTAACGGATGCCTTCGCCGGATCCGAATATCCCGCGTCCCGCGACTACGACCGCGTCGTAGCCATCTCGCGTTCCGGCACCACGACCGAGATCGTCCAGCTGCTGGCCGCGCTGCCGACCCAGACGACCGTGGTCATCACCGCTGTGCCCGACTCTCCCGCGGCTGCTGAGGCCGATCACGTCGTGGCGATCCCGTTCGCCGACGAGCGCTCGGTGGTTCAGACGCGCTTCGCGACAACGAGTCTCATGCTCCTGCGCGCGGGGCTGGGCGAAGACGCGGAGGCACTCGCTCTCGAGGCCGAGCAGGCCCTGCAGATCCCGATCGACGATCTCCTCGACGCCGACCAGGTCTCCTTCATCGGCACCGGCCCCGCGATCGGCCTCACCTTCGAGGCGGCGCTGAAGACGCGTGAGGCCGCGCAGTTCTGGGCCGAGTCGTATCCCGCCATGGACTACCGCCACGGCCCGATCGCCATTGCCCAGCCGGGCCGCCTGGTCTGGTCGCTCGGTTCGCCTCCCGAGGGCCTGATCGATGACGTCGGCGCGACCGGCGCCACGTTCGTCCACCACGACCTCGACCCGCAGGCGGGCCTCGTGGTCGTTCACCGCCTTGCCGTGGCTCTCGCGGAACGACGCGGACTCGACCCCGATCGTCCCCGATCGCTGACGCGTTCCGTCATACTCGCTCCGTGACAATCGCCGACTTCGACCATGGATCCTCGGTCCTGGGCGTCGACGTCGGCGGCACGACCATCAAGGCCCGGCTCTTCACCCCTCAGGACGAGATCCTCGGAGAGTGGCGCGTGGCCACACCACGAGCCGACGCCACGGCCCAGGCCACGATCGCGACCGTGATCGACATCCTCGACGCCGCACGCAACGTGTCGCGCGTCGATGCCGTCGGGCTGGCGATCCCTGGCGTCGTCGACGATGAAGCGGGGCTCGCCGTGCAAAGCGTCAACCTCGGCTGGTCCGACGTTCCGATCCGCGCGCTCCTCTCCGAGCGCGCGGGGATGCCGACCGGCTTCGGCCAGGACGTCCGCGCGGGAGCCCTGGCCGAGAGCCTGAGCGGCGCGGGCCGAGGCGCCCGGGGCGGGCTTGCCTTCGTCCCGGTCGGAACGGGCCTCGCCAGCGCATTCGTCGTCGACGGTGTCGCGCTCGTCTCGGGTGGCTGGGCGGGCGAGATCGGCCAGGTCGTGATCCAGCATGGTTCCCATGCCGGTCTGCGGGTCGAGGAGGTCGCGTCGGCGGGCGGTCTGGCGCGACGCCTCGGGGCGGCGAATGCCCTGGAGGTAGCGGATCGCGTCCGCGCTCAGGATCCTGGGGCCGTCATCGCCTGGGACGAAACGGTCGAGGTCCTGGCCGACACCCTGTCGTGGATTGCTGCCGTGGCCGCGCCCGAGATCATCGTGGTCGGAGGCGGGCTGGCAGAATCCGGTCCACTGCTGTTCGACCCGCTCCGTCGCGCTCTCGACGCTCGACTCGCTCACTCGCGTCGGCCCGCGCTCTCCCCCGCCCACCACGGTGATGCCGCCGCCATCGTCGGCGCCGGCCTGCTGGCGCGCCGAGCGTTGGCGCCTTCATGAGTCGCAGGATCCTCACCGCCGACCGGGTGGTCACACGAGACCTCGACTTCTCCCCCGGCTTCGTCGCCGTGGAGGGCTCCGTCGTCGTCGAGGTCGGCCCGGGGTTACCGCCGGCCGAGGAGCACCTCGACGGCACCGTGGTCCCCGGCTTCGTCGATCAGCACGCACACGGGGCCCTGGGGTTCGACTTCACCTCGGCGTCGGCGGCGGAGGCGACCCGTGTGGTCGACTTCCACGCCGCGCACGGAACGACCCGCCTTGTCGCTTCGATCGCGACGGCCCCGCTGGCGGCGCTCGAAGCCGCGATCTCACGGCTGGCCCCGCTGGTTGCCTCGGGCGTCCTTGCGGGGATCCACCTCGAGGGGCCGTATCTGTCGGCCGGGCGACGCGGGGCGCACGACCCGTCGCTCCTGCGCCTGCCCGCGCTCGATGAGGTCGCCCGAGTGATCGATCACGGTGCCGGATCCGTCCGCATGGTCACGATCGCGCCCGAACTGCCCGGCGCCCTGGATGCCATCTCCTGGCTCGTTTCAAACCGGGTCACCGTCGCACTCGGCCACACCGACTGCACCACCGACATCGCCCTCGAGGCCTTCGCCCGCGGAGCGACCGTGGCCACCCACCTGTTCAACGGCATGCGGCCGCTGCACCATCGCGAACCGGGACTCGTCGGCGCGGCGCTCACCGACGAGCGGATCCTGCTCGAGCTGATCCTCGACGGGCACCACGTCGCAGCTCCCGTGGCCGACCTCGTGCACCGCGTCGCCCCGACGAGGCTTGCGCTCGTCTCCGATGCCATGTCGGCGACGGGTCTGGGCGACGGCTCCTACGAGATCGCCGGATCCCCCGTGGTCGTCACCAGTGGCGTCGCGATGCTGGCGGACGGGTCGTCGCTCGCCGGCAGCACGGCGACGGTCGGCGACGCGCTCGTCCGGCTGATCGCCGAGCACGCAGTGTCGCTGCCCGAGGCGGTCGCGGCAACCTCGGCGTCGGCCGCTTCGTGGCTCGGGCTCCCCGCGGGCCTTGAGCCCGGTTCCCGCGCCGACCTCGTGGTGCTCGACGCTGACGCCCGCGTCCGCCGAGTCATGCGCGCCGGTTGCTGGCTCGCCTCCTAGCCGGGGGAAACATCGCGCGACCGCTCAGGAATGCACGATCAACCACGTGGCGACGGCGTCGACCGCACCCGTGTTTCCCATCCGATGCGGAAGGTCGCACGGAAAGGTGATGGAGTCGCCCGCACGCAGCACGACCCGGTCGTCGGGGAAGTCGATCGTGAGCTCTCCCGCAGTGACAGTCCCGACCTCGTATCCCTCGTGCGTGATGAGCGTGTTGAGGTCGGTCGCGACCGACCCCGGCGGGTAGGTCGACTCGAAGAAGTCGACGCCGGTCGTGTGCGCAGGCGACAGGCGGCGGAAGACGACCCCGGTGCCGAGGATGACAGGTTTGGCTGCGCCCGAGCGCGCCAGAACGTAGCCGGCCGGGTCGAGCGTGGCTGCCGTGGGCGTCATCTCTTCGTCGAACACGTCGGCGAGGGGTCGACCGAGGACCTGGACGATTGCGAGCAGTCGACTGACGCTCGGGCGCCGGACACCCCGCTCGATCTGCGAGACCGCGCTGGGCGAGATGTCCAGCGCCTTGGCGAGTTCGCGGAGTGACAGCACGGCATCGAGACGCACAGCTCGGAGGCGCCCTCCGAGTGCCTCGGCATCGAGCTGCCCGACGGCTGTCGGTGACGTCGAACCGACCCCGTCGCTCATGCCAGTCCCATCGAAGAAGTGTGAAGCAACTGCTGTCACATGCTTGTTACACGGAGGAAACGCTGTCGGAATTGTGAAGCAATAGGTTCACACCCGAGACAGAAAGCCCGCCGGCTTCGTGCCGCGAACATCAGCTCGTCCTCTTTCGCCCGCAAGGATATCAGCCACTCTGGAGGTTGCCATGGCAACGAACGTCGCTCCACCCACGAGCAGCAGTAGCGCGACCAGCACCACCGCACCCGACCTCACACTCACCGGCCCGCACGACATCGTCGAAGCGGCGGGGCACCCGGTCGGGGCCGGCTTCATCAAAGACAGCTACGATCCCCGGCTCACCAACGAAGACCTGGCGCCGCTGCGAAAGCAGACCTGGGGCGGCTACAACTTCTTCGCCTTCTGGATGTCCGACGTCCACTCGGTCGGCGGCTACGTCACCGCCGGCAGTCTCTTCGCCCTGGGGATCGCCAGCTGGCAGGTCCTGATCTCGCTTGTCATCGGGATCCTGATCGTCATGGTCTTCGCAAACCTCGTGGCGAAGCCCAGCCAGAAGACCGGCGTTCCGTTCCCGGTGATCAACCGCGCCGTGTTCGGCGTTCTCGGCGCGAACATCCCCGCCATCATTCGCGGCCTGATCGCGATGGCCTGGTATGGGGTGCAGACGTTCCT
>JAODMX010000256.1 GCA_025464735.1 Frondihabitans sp.
CGCGGTGGAGTCCCTGTCGCGTCACTGAGTCTTGATTCAAATAGAGCAGATGAATAGACTGACTCTAAGGCATCTGGCCCTCAATTTTGCCACTCACTGAGGGCATAGATAGGATCACATGCCGAAGCGATGCCATGAAAGGGCAAGGATGACGCAGATCACCGGAGTAAGCGTGTACGACGTTCGCTTCCCTACTTCGCTCACCGCCGACGGTTCCGACGCCATGAACAAAGACGGCGACTACAGCGCCGCGTATGTCGTGCTCGAGACAAGCGATCCCGAATTGCGCGGCTACGGGTTCACGTTTACAATCGGCCGCGGAAACGACATTTGCGTTCTCGCCGCCGAGCAACGGGCACTCCCTCTGATTGGGCTCGACGTCGACGAGATGCTGGGCGATCTCGGTGGCACGTACCAGAATCTGAAGTCCGATTCGCAATTGCGATGGCTTGGTCCTGAGAAAGGGGTCGAGCACCTAGCGATGGCGGCCGTCATGAACGCTGTCTGGGACATGGCGGCGCGACACGCCGGCAAACCCCTCTGGCTGCTCCTTGCCGAGATGTCGCCCGAAGAACTCGTCGATGTCGCCGACCTCCAGTACCTCTCCGACGCTCTCACGCGCGAGGAAGCCCTTGACATCCTCCGAGCCCTCGAACCCACCAGGCGTGACCGCATCGAGCAGCTCAGGGCGAGCGGCTATCCCTGCTACACCACGAGCGCGGGATGGCTCGGCTACTCGGACGAGAAGCTGCGTCGTCTCTGTCAGGAGGCCGTGGATTCCGGCTATCGACACGTCAAATTAAAAGTCGGCGCCAGCCTTGAAGACGATATCCGGCGCTGCCGTATCGCCAGGGAGGTCATCGGCGACGACGCTAACCTCATGATCGATGCAAATCAGGTGTGGGACGTCCCGGAGGCCATCGACTGGGTCCGCGCTCTCGCGGAGTTCAACCCGCTCTGGATCGAAGAGCCGACGAGCCCCGACGACGTGCTCGGGCACGCCACCATCCGTCGTGCGGTCGCACCGATCGGTGTCGCAACCGGGGAACACGGCATGAATCGTGTCCTGTTCAAGCAGATGTTCCAGGCCGAATCGATTGACTATTGCCAACTGGACTCCGCGCGCCTGGCAAGTATCAACGAGATCCTGTCCGTTTACCTGATGGCCGCGAAGTTCGGCGTGCCGATCTGCCCCCATGCGGGCGGTGTCGGGCTGTGCGAACTCGTTCAGCACCTCTCCATCTTCGACTTCGTTGCCGTCTCGGGCACTCTGGAGAACCGGGTGACGGAATTCGTCGACCACCTGCACGAGCACTTCGTGGAACCCTGCGTCGTGGCCGATGGGGCATACGTCCTTCCGTCGGCACCGGGCTACAGTGCTGAGATGTTCGAGTCGACGCTCGACGATTTCACCTTTCCCCACGGTGCCTACTGGCGCGGAGCCGAGGCGGCGATCTCCCTTGCCGTCTAGCCCCGTGACCGAACACGTGCCCGGTCGCCTGTGGTTCGGCGGCGACTACAACCCGGAGCAGTGGCCCAGGGAGGTCTGGGACGACGACATTCGCCTGATGAGGGAGGCTGAGGTCACCGTTGTCACGCTCGGGGTCTTTTCGTGGGCCCTGCTCGAGCCCGAGGAGGGACGCTTCGATTTCGAATGGCTTGACGACATCGTCGGGCGACTGCACGCCGCCGGCATCGGCATCGATTTGGCTACGGCGACAGCCTCGCCGCCGCCGTGGATGGTGCGGGACTATCCAGACATCCTCCCCGTGACCGTGGACGGGACCGTTCTGTCTGGCGGAAGCCGCCAGCATTACAGCCCGAGCTCGTCGACCTATCGTCGCTTCGCGGTCCGCCTCGCCTCGAGGATGGCCGAGCGATACGGCACTCACCCCGCACTCGTCGCGTGGCACGTGGGCAACGAATACGGCTGCCATGTGAGCAGATCGTTCGATTCCGAGTCCGCCGAGGCCTTTCGGTCCTGGTTGAAGGATCGATACACCACCATCGACCGGCTCAACGATGCGTGGGGTACGTCCTTCTGGTCGCAGCATTACACGTCGTTCGAGCAGGTGGACGTGCCGAAGGTCGCCCCGTCGACACGGAATCCGACCCAGGTCATCGACTTCGACCGTTTCTCGTCCGACGCCCTCCTCGATCTCTTCAAGGCCGAAGCCGAGGTGCTCCGAGCGGCGACGCCCGGGATCCCTGTCACCACGAACTTCATGGGGCCGTTCCAGCCGCTCGACTACTGGAAGTGGGCTCGTGAGGTCGACTTCGTCTCGGACGACAGCTACCCGGATCCCGCCGATCCGGACTCCCCGGCGACAGCGGCACTGTCGCGCGATCTCATGAGGTCTCTGCGATACGGTCAGCCCTGGATCCTGATGGAACAGGCAACGAGTGCGGTCAATTGGCGACGACGCAACGCGCCGAAACCGGCCGGTGGCAACCGCGCTCTCTCCCTGCAGGCGGTCGCGCATGGTGCTGACGGCATCATGTACTTCCAGTGGCGGCAGTCGACGAAGGGCGCCGAGAAGTTCCACTCGGCCATGGTTCCTCACGCGGGCCCGAGTACACGGATCTTCCGAGAGGTCGTGGCGCTGGGGGCGGAGCTGGCCGACCTCGCCGGTGTGACGGGAACTCGCGAGTCCAACCGAGTCGCGATCGTGTTCGACTGGGACTCCTGGTGGGCCCTGGATCAGGACGCGATGCCGGGCGACATCGACTACCTCGCGATCGTCAAAGACTGGCACCGCGCGTTCTGGCGACTCGATATCCCCGTCGATTTCGTGGAGCCGACATCCGATCTGTCGACCTACGACCTGGTGGTCGTCCCCGCGCTCGTCGTCGCCTCGGACGCAGGCCTGTCGAACCTGGCCACGGTGCCCGATCGAGGCGGTTCCCTCGTCGTCACGTTCCAGACCGCCATCCTGGATCCCGAGCTTGGTGTTCAGCAGGGCGGCTATCTCGGATCCCTTCAGCAGGTCCTCGGGGTTTCCATCGACGAATTCGCACCGTTGGCCCACCCGGATGAATCCGGCACGGCGCCCGATGCAAGCCCCCTTTCGTCGATCACGGGCTGCCTCGGCAAGTCGGTCGAAATCTCTGAATGGAGCGAGTTCGTCAGCGTTGCCGACGCCGAAGTCCTAGCGACCTTCGACGAGGGCGAGGTCGTCGGATCCGCGGCGATCACGCGACGAAACGCCGGTTCGGGCGTCGCGTGGTACGTCGCGACCCATCCGGGACGGCCCGCTCTTCGCGAGCTTGCGCGTCTGTTAGCGAGTGAGAGCGGTGTTCTCGCGCCGGACGTCGAACCGCGCTCCGACTCGGTCGAGGTGACGAAGCGCGGCGATCTGACCTTCGTTGTCAACCACGGCAACGAGCCGTGGGCTGGCACCATTGACGGTGGCGCTGTCGATCTCGCTGCCCACGACGCCGTAGTTACGGCTGCGGCCCCGGCTCCAGGATCGGATGCTCGAACCGAGCGATCTCAGCCAGCGAGGCAACCCCGGCCGTGAGAGCGCGCTCGTAGAGGGTCGCTCCCCACTCCGCGGTCGCCTCAGATGCATCGCCGACCACGCCGGCTTCGCCGAAGTCGTTCGACAGCCAGCCGAAGTGGACCGGGCCGCCGTTGAACTTGATGTACTCCAGATCGAGCATGTGCTGAGGGATCCAGGATCCGGCCTTGGTCATGTCCACAAGATCAGGACGCAGGTGCAGGATCATCGAGGTTTCGCTGTGGCCGCCGTGCACGCCGAAACCGTGCTCGTCCGGCCCGTTCGTCCCGTCACCACCGACCATGCCCGATCCCATCAGGAAGGTGCGCAGTCCGAACCGTCGCCGGAGCTCGCGCAGGGCCACCTGAAGGAGGGCGATGTTGCCGCCGTGGCCGTTGTAGAACACGATCGTGCGAGCCGGCGTCGTCAGGATCGACCGGCCGATGTCGACCACGGTCTGCAGCAACGTGTCGGCGTTCAGCCACATCGTGCCAGGCGCCCAGTGGTGCTCGTCCGACTTCGTGTAGGCGAGGCCGGGCAGCAGCCAGGCGTCGACTCCCGACGCGGCCGCGGCTTCGACGACACCGCGCCCGATCATGTCTGCCATGATCCAGTCGGTGGCGAGGGGGAGGTGCGGGCCGTGGTGTTCGATGGCTCCGGTCGGGAGAACGAGGATGCTGTCCCGGGTCAGGGTCGACGCCAGTGCGGGGCCGGCCAGTTCGACGAGATCGCGCGAGGTGGACCTCATGAGACCTTCATTCCTGTATCGACAGACGCACCAGCGCTGTCGCTCG
>JAODMX010000257.1 GCA_025464735.1 Frondihabitans sp.
GCTCGCTCATCGCCGGAAGCCGCTACCGCGGTGACTTCGAAGAGCGCCTCAAGAAGGTCACCAAGGAGATCCGCACGCGCGGCGACATCATCGTCTTCATCGACGAGATCCACACGCTGGTCGGCGCGGGCGCCGCCGAGGGTGCAATCGATGCCGCAAGCATCCTGAAGCCTCTCCTCGCCCGCGGTGAGCTCCAGACCATCGGCGCCACCACCCTCGACGAGTACCGCAAGCACTTCGAAAAAGACGCCGCTCTCGAGCGTCGTTTCCAGCCTGTCCAGGTGCACGAGCCCTCGCTGCCCCACGCGATCAACATCCTCAAGGGCCTTCGCGACAAGTACGAGGCGTTCCACAAGGTGTCCATCACCGACGGCGCCATCGTCGCGGCGGCCAACCTGGCCGACCGCTACGTGGCCGACCGCTTCCTCCCCGACAAGGCCATCGACCTGATCGATGAGGCCGGCGCCCGCCTGCGTCTCTCGATCCTCTCGGCCCCGCCGGAGCTGCGCGAATTCGACGAGAAGATCGCCGTCGTTCGCGGGCAGAAGGAAGCCGCGATCGAAGACCAGGACTTCGAGAAGGCCGCTTCGCTCCGCGACGAGGAGAAGAAGCTGCTCGGCGAGCGTCTCCGTCTCGAGAAGCAGTGGCGTTCGGGCGACGTCGGGGCCAGCGGCACCGTCGACGAGGGCGTGATCGCCGAGGTCCTGGCTCAGGCCACGGGCATCCCGGTGTTCAAGCTGACCGAGGAAGAGACCTCGCGTCTCGTCTTCATGGAGAAGGCTCTCCACCAGCGTGTCATCGGTCAGGAGCAGGCAATCGCCGCACTCTCCAAGACGATCCGCCGCACGCGGGCCGGGCTGAAAGACCCGAAGCGTCCTTCCGGATCCTTCATTTTCGCCGGTCCGACCGGTGTCGGTAAGACGGAACTTGCGAAGGCTCTCGCCGAATTCCTGTTCGACGACGAGAACGCTCTGATCAGCCTCGACATGTCGGAGTACGGCGAGAAGCACACCGTTTCGCGCCTCTTCGGTGCCCCTCCCGGGTTCGTCGGGTTCGAAGAGGGTGGCCAGCTGACCGAGAAGGTCCGCCGCAAGCCGTTCTCCGTGGTCCTGTTCGACGAGATCGAGAAGGCTCACCCCGACATCTTCAACTCGCTGCTGCAGGTGCTCGAAGAGGGTCGTCTTACCGACGGCCAGGGTCGCGTGGTCGACTTCAAGAACACCGTCATCATCATGACGACCAACCTCGGCACAAAGGACATCACGGGTGGCCCGGTCGGGTTCCAGATCGAGGGCGACACCGCCACGACCTACGAGCGCATGCGCTCGAAGGTCACCGAAGAGCTGAAGAAGCACTTCAAGCCCGAGTTCCTCAACCGTGTCGACGAGACGATCGTCTTCCCGCAGCTCACGAAAGACGAGCTGCTGCAGATCGTCGACCTCTTCATCAAGCGCCTGTCCGACCGTCTTCTCGACCGCGACATGACGGCGGAGCTCTCGCTCCCCGCCAAGGAGCAGCTCATCAAGATCGGTTTCGACCCGTCGCTCGGTGCTCGTCCTCTGCGCCGTGCCATCCAGCACGAGGTCGAAGACCAGCTGTCGGAGCACATCCTGCAGGGTGAGCTCAATGCCGGCGACCACGTGAAGGTCGACTACGTCGACGGCAAGTTCACCTTCGAGACCGGGCGTCAGCCGGGCCGCGACGAGGTGCTGGTCGGCGAGCCGGGCGAGATCGAGGCCTAGGCACTTCGCTCCACACTGACGGGCGACTCTCCTTCGGGAGGGTCGCCCGTCGGCGTTTCCCCGGCAGGCACTCGGTAGTCTGAAGGCCATGACTTCGGAGACACCGAGCGCCGATCCCGCTTCCCCCGTCCCGATCACCGTTCGCAAGGCTCTGGCCAGCGACGTCCCCCACATCCAGCGGCTGATCCAGCCCTATGTGGAGCGCCGGATCCTGCTGGGCAAAGACAACGTCACTCTCTACGGGAGCATTCAGCAGTTTCAGATCGCGGTCGACCCGGCGGGTACGCCGATCGGCTGCGGTGCCCTCAACGTGTTCTGGGACGACCTGGCCGAGGTTCGCACGCTCGCTCTCGACGCCAGCTGGATCCATCACGGAGTCGGTCACAAGCTCCTGGAGGGTCTCGAAGGCGAAGCCAGGGCCCTCGGCGTGGGCCGCATCTTCTGCCTGACTTTCGAGGTCGATTTCTTCACCAAGCACGACTACCTCGAGATCGGAGAGTCGGTGGTCTCGCCCGACGTGTACGCCGAACTCGTGCGGTCGTCCGACGAGGGCGTCGCAGAGTTTCTCGACCTCGCGCGGGTCAAACCCAACACGCTCGGTAATACCCGCATGCTCAAGGTCTTGCCTCAGTTGTGAGAGCTGTCGCGGCCGCGCTCAGTCTGGGCTGACTCGCCGCTCACATGCCCGGAAAATCAAGGATCCCCACCTAACCTTGGGCCATGTCGTCGTTCAAGCACCCCGTCGGCTCGCAGCCGGCCAGCGTGTACTGGCGACGTCGTGCCGTGCTCGTGTTCGCGGTGCTCCTGCTGGTTCTCGTTGTGATCGTGCTGATCGCTGTGAAGCCGGGCGCCGGATCGTCGGCGAGCCCTGTTGCGACCCCGACCACCTCGGCTCCTGCTGCCGTTGCTGCCCCCAGCCGCACCTCGGCTACCACGCCCAAGGCGACCTCGACTCCGGCCGCCACGGCGGCGGCCAACGGTGCCTGTACGGCGTCGCAGATTAACCTCAAGCCGATCACCGACAAGTCGAGTTACACCTCGCTGCAGCAGCCGCAGATCTCGATGTCCATCACAAACACGTCGACGACGGCTTGCACGATTGACCTTGGTTCGAGTCAGCAGGTGCTGACGATCACCAGCGGAGCCGAGACCTACTGGACGTCGAAGGACTGCCAGGTGCACGGAACCCACCAGAACGTGAAGCTCACCGCCGGACAGACCCTGACCACTCCGGCGATCGCCTGGGACCGCACGCGTTCCTCCACCTCGACCTGCAATGCGACGCGCAGTTCCGTTCCGGCGGGCGGCGCGAGCTACCACCTCTCGGTGTCGGTCGGGCTGATCAAGTCGTCGACGACGGCCCTCATGGTGCTCAACTGATGGCTGCTCCCCGACCCGTCTTCCGTTCGGAAGAACTCGAGCAGGCGCTCGCCGCCCAGGATGTCGCCGCCGTCGCATTCGCGCTGCGGAACGACGTCGTCGTCGTGCCGCGCCTCGTCACGGCCCGCAAGTCGGACGAACAGGTGCGCGTCTTCGGTCGCGAGAACACCGACAAGCGCATCCTCCTGCTCTTCTCGTCGGCGGACGCCTACGCGCTCATGGTGCCGGACGAGAAGACGCGCCTCGTCATGCTGTACGACGCCGACAAGCTCCGCACCTTCATCGAGGCACACCTGGACGTGCTCGAGCAGGTGTTCTTCGACATCGCGGGGCCGCACACGATGGCCGCGAACCCTGAGGACTTGCTGAAGGCGCTGCGGTAGCGCGTTCGCGCTCGCGGGCGCTGCCCTGTTTTGACTCCGCGACTCGCCACTCATGTTTTGCCGCCGGCGCCAGACGTGGAGTTCTGCCGGAGGGGCGCCGTCACTCACGCGCTGAGAGCGCCGGGTTCGCGTTCACGATCGGGGTGGATCCGGTCGTTCGCACCACTTTTCGCTCCGTTGAGGCACGAATGACCCCGATCGTGAACGCGTCTCGACGAGCTGCGGCGGCGCGACTCAGAACGCGGCGTCGAGCTCCCGCTCGCGGTCGCTCGTCGACGCGGCAAAGGCCCGCCGGAGCGCCTCACGCAGGTGCCCCGATTCGGCGTCGATGAGCTGCGTGAACCCGAGCCGCGCGGCTTCCGAGGCGCGCTGCTTAGAGGAGGCGACGGGGCGTATCTCGCCCGCGAGGCTGATCTCGCCAACGGCCGCGAGCGTGTGCGGGAACGACGACTCGCGACTGGCCGACGCGAGCGCGAGTGCGATGGCGAGGTCGGCGCCGGGCTCGGTGATTTTGATGCCGCCGACGGTGGAGACGTAGACGTCGGCGTCGCCGAGCCTGATGCCCGCGCGGCGTTCGAGGACCGCGAGCAGCATGGCGACGCGAGAAGCATCGACCCCGTTGACGACCCGTCGCGGCTGCGGTGCCGTGCTCGCCACGATGAGGGCCTGGATCTCGACGGGAAGAGCGCGGCGCCCCTCCATCGCGACGGTGATGCACGTGCCGCTGACCGGGGCACTCGTGCGCGACATGAAGAGGCCGGACGGGTCTCGGACCTCGGCGATGCCGTCGCCGGTCATCTCGAAGCAGCCGACCTCGTCGGTCGGCCCGAAGCGGTTCTTCTGCGCCCGGACGAAGCGGAGGGCTGTCTGCCGATCACCCTCGAACTGGCAGACGACGTCGACGAGATGCTCCAGGAGGCGAGGGCCGGCAATGCTGCCGTCTTTGGTGACGTGCCCGACCAGTAGGATGGGGAGGTTGCGGTTCTTCGACACGCGCACCAGCGTCGACGCCACCTCGCGCACCTGCGACGGGCCCCCGGCCATGCCGTCGCTGAGGGACGAGGAGACCGTCTGCACGGAGTCGACGATGACGAGCTGGGGGTCGGTCTGCTCGATCTGCCCGAGGATCACGGCGAGATCGACCTCGGCGGCGAGGAAGAGGTTGGGGTGCATGGCGCCCGTCCGTTGCGCGCGCAGACGCACCTGCGATGCCGACTCTTCGGCGGTGACGTAGAGCACACGAGCCCCGGATCCGGCAGCCCGCGATGCGACCTCCAGCAGCAGTGTCGACTTGCCCACGCCGGGCTCACCCGAGAGCAGGATCGCCGCCCCGGGAACGATGCCGCCGCCGAGCACGCGGTCGAACTCGTCGATGCCGCTCGGCCAGTGGGCGACACTGTCGGCTTCGACCTCGGTGATCGGCTTCGCTGCGCGGTCGCGGGAGACGGTGATCGGCGCGACACCGCGCGAACTTGCCGTCACCTCGGCGGCATCGACGACGGTGCCCCAGGTCTGGCATTCCGCGCAGCGACCGACCCACTTGATGCTGGACCAGCCGCACTCGGTGCAGCGGAAGGAGGACGTGACGCGTGCCATGTCCCCACTCTAGGTTGAGCCTCCGACATGGCTCGTTCCACGCGCGGCAGGCGTGCCCGCTCTCGCCGGGCGGCGAGCTCGCCGGGCAGTCAGCGCCGCGGTCGTGGGATCGGGATCGAGTCGGTTGCCTGTGTGGAGAGTGCGGCAGCGGCATCCTGCGCCCTGTCGGCGACGCCGGCCGCGACCGACGTGACCCGGCGAGTGGCGGTGATGTCGGCGGCTGCCCGCTCGGCGGCGATTCGCGCGAGGCGCGCCTCGACGGCCGGGTAGAAGGCTGAGGCCCAGACTTTGTAGCCCTTGTCGTTGGGGTGGAAGAGGTCTTTGGCCGTGTTTCGGTAGGTGCGGAAGTACCCCTGGCGGCGGGTGGTCGCGTAGAGAGGAGCGACGGCGAGGCCGAGCTCGCCGGCCACCTTGCGCACGATCTCGTTGGCGACAGTGACCTTTCGCTCGGACTCCGGCAGCAGCATGAAGGGCAGGTCGGCCACGATCGCGTGCGAGGGAAGAGCGCCGTAGATCGAGCGGATGTTCTTCTCGAACTTCTTCGGATTGAAGTCGCCGATGTCGTTCGCGCCGATCGCGACCGTCACGACGTCGGCCGGGTAGTCGACCAGCCTCGGAACCTGGTCGATCTTGCAGAGGTGGGTCGTGGCTCCGGAGATGCTGAGGTTCTTCGTTCCGAGCGTGCCGTGCGTCGTGCGGCGGATGTGCGTCGCGATCCGACCGACGTAGCTGTGCCACGGGTTGCTCGCGCCGATCCCCTGCGCTGCAGAATCGCCGAGCGCGACGTAACTCAGCTGCCCACTCTGGCTGAACCGCTCGCGCCACCACTTCGAGTGGACCGGCAGGAGGCTCGTCAACACGTCGGCGGCGGCGTCGCGCCTGGCCATGAAACGCTTGTAGTACGCGAGCCCACCGACGGCCGCTGCGGCGGCTCCCCCGAGCCCGGCCAGGATGCCGATCGACGTTTTCGCAGTGCTCATGCTGGCACGATACGCCCGCTGATTTCAGGATTGGTTGGGAGCTCCATTGGGTTCGCCGAGAGCGCGCAGGATCCGAGTTCGGACTCCCTCCGTCGATGTACTAAACTCTTCCCCGGTACCGTGTCCGAGCGGCCGAAGGATCATGTCTCGAAAACATGTGTGGGGGCAACTCCACCGTGGGTTCAAATCCCACCGGTACCGCCACAGAAAACCCCCGTGAAACGGGGGTTTTCTTCATTTGCGGGCTCGCTGTGATTCGGGGGCGTCGTCGTCGAACTCGGCCTGGTTGTCGTGGTCGGGTTGTACCGCACTGATTGGTCGGTCGGCTCGGCGATGGCGTGCCCTCGACGTACCGCCAAACCCGGTACGGGTCACGCGCGAGCTCGAGGCGTTTGGTGACGCCGACGCGCTGCTCTACGTCGTGCCGAGACGGACGACATCACTCCGGCGGTCATCTCTCGCCGGCGCCGACCCTGGGGCGAGCCTCGCGTTAGACATCGACCAAGCGATGGTCATTGACGTCCAGTATTACCTAGGTAACACTGGACTTTATGAGCTACGTCGACATCGTGATCCTTCGCCATCTGCGGCTGCGTCCGGCGCATGGTTACGACCTGCGCAAGCGGGTGGAAGCCACGACCGGTTATGTGTTGCACAACAACTCGATGTACCCGGCGCTGCGCCGATTCGAGGAGGCCGGCGCGGTCGTCAAGACGGTCGAGGCGCGAGAAGGCCGGCCGCCGCGTCTTGTCTACGAGATCACGGCCGTCGGGCGGGAGCTGTTGCATGACATGCTCGCGACGTTTCCGCCGCAGGAGGCGGGAAACGAGATGGAGTTCCTCGCCCGCCTCGGTCAGTTCTCTCTTCTGACAACGGACGAGCAGGTGGCGATCTTGGATGCCCGCACCGTGGCCGTCTCCGCCCCGCTTGAACATCTGCGGGACATTTCAGGCCTCGCTCGCGGAGACGTGTGGGGCGGCTTGGTGATCGAGGAGATGACCCGTCGAGGCGAAGCGGAGCTCGACTGGTTGGCGGGGCTCCGCGTTCACGTCGCGGAACGGACCAGCGAGGTCGTACCGTGAGTCTCCACCCAGTCGCCGGGTCGCAGCAGCTCCGACGCCGCGACTGGGGGATCGATGCGACGGGTCTTCGCAAGTCGTTCGGGTCCGTCCCGGTGCTGCGCGGAGTGGACATCCGCGTCGAGCGAGGTACGGTCTTCTCGCTGCTGGGACCAAACGGTGCGGGCAAGACCACCATCGTCCGGATCCTGTCCACTCTGTCGCGTCCCGATGCGGGCAGGGCGACTGTGGCCGGGTTTGACATCGCGACGGAGCCTCAGAAAGTGCGTCGCCGTGTCAGCCTGACGGGCCAGTACGCCGCGGTCGATGACTTGCAAACCGGGCAGGAAACCCTCGTGATGATGGGCCGACTCTGGGGCCTCTCGCATCGTGACGCCCGCGAGCGCGCTCGGGACCTCTTGGCGCAGTTCGACCTTGAGGCGGCCGGGATCCGGCAGGTCAGGAGGTATTCGGGCGGGATGCGCCGCCGCCTCGATCTCGCGGCGAGCCTTGTCGGATTTCCCGCTGTGATCTTCCTCGACGAGCCGACTACGGGACTCGATCTTCGCAGCCGGCGGGCGATGTGGCACATCATCGCGGGCCTGAAAGAGGCAGGTGCGACCATTTTCCTCACCACCCAATACCTTGAGGAGGCCGATCAACTCGCCGACCGCATCGCCCTGATCGATGGTGGCGTGATCGTCGCGGAGGGGACAGCGGCTGAACTGAAACGGCGCATCCGGGCTCGCCGCGTCGATATGCGCTTTGAGAACGCGCAGGGCTTCGCTGCCGCCCGCGACACGTTTGCGGCGCGCGTCGTTGTGAGCGACCCCGACCATCTGTCGCTTGGTGTTGACACCGACGGAACTGCTGCCCAGGTGAGAGCGCTCTTGGACGAGATCGATCCTCGCCGCTCTGCCGTGACGGACTTCGGCGTCCACGACCCCACCCTCGACGATGTATTCCTCGCCTTCACGGGGCATGCCACCAGCGCAAACACGCTGGAGACGTGAGATGAGTGACAACGTCGTGATTGGTGTCTCCGCCTCACCGTCGACGCGTCCGTCTTCGGTGATCCGCGACACGGTGGCCCTGATCGGGAGATCGCTCCGATTGACCCGACGCAACCTCGACTCCCTCTTCACAGGACTCCTCCTTCCGGTCCTGTTGATGCTTCTGTTCGTCTACATCCTCGGCGGAGCCATTCAGACCGGAACGAGCTACGTCACCTATGTCGTGCCCGGCGTGCTCCTGCTGTGTGCGGGATTTGTCGCAGCCAACACCGCCGTCACCGTGAACCACGATATGACCGGGGGTGTCATCGACCGGTTCCGCTCGATGGACATCAACGGTGCCGCATTCCTCGCCAGCCACGTCACCGCCAGTGTCATCCGAGACATCCTGTCAACGGCGATCGTGTTCACGGTTGCCCTCCTGATCGGATTCCGGGCCGACGCGTCGCCGCTTGAATGGCTCGGTGCCGCCGGAATCCTGCTCCTCTTCATCGGCGCCATCTCCTGGCTCGGCGCAGCGCTCGGCCTCCTCACCAAGTCGCCGGAGGCCGCGGGCAATGTCACCTTCGTCATGGTGTTTCTGCCTTACCCGAGCAGCGCGTTCGTCCCCATCAAGACCATGCCTTTCTGGATCCAAGGCTTCGCCAACAACCAGCCGGTCACCCCGGTTATCGACACCGTCCGGGGGCTCCTCCTGCACACGCCGCTCGGCAGCAGCCCGTGGTACGCCATCGCCTGGTGCGTAAGTATCATGCTGGTGTCGGTGCTCTTCGCGTCGATACTGTTCCGGCGGAGGTCGGCGTGAGTTCGCATCTGGCGAGGTGTTCCCTGCCTTCGCTTTGCCGACGGAGTCGGCTCTGCACCGACCGTTACACCCCCGAAACCTGCACGACCTAGCATCGATCCATGACCCCGGTCGCCGCAGACTCCTCCTCCGAGTGGGGTCGCGTCGTCGACGGGTCGATCGAGCAGCGCATGCTCGTGGCCGCCGGCGAGCTGATCGGTACTGAGCTTCGGCCGCGGTCGATCGTGCTGGACAATCGCAGCCGCGTCGAGGTCGAGGGGATGGACGCGGCCGGCCGAGTCGTGGCCCAACTGGTCGCGAACCAGGGCACCTACAAGCCGTCGTACCGCAACAAGGTGATGGCCGACCTCTTCAAGCTGCTCTGGGTGCGGTCGAGTGTGCCGACCGCCGAACGCGCCGTGCTGGTCATCACCGAGCTCGTCGTGAAGGCGCTGGGCGGGTGGGTGGCCGTCGCCGCAGCCGACCTGGGCGTCGAGGTGCTCGTGTTCGACGGCGAGACGGTGGCGCCGCTCGCGGCCACGGCGCAGCCCGCACCACAGTCCCCGCACCACCGGGAGCGTTAACACACTCGCAACAGAGCGGGCCACTTCGCGTAACACGGGCCGGATACTGTCTCAGCAACAAGAAGCGGATTTCCGCGTTGCAGACATCGAGCTCGCGACGCACGCTCTCCGCCATACGAGACCGAGCACGTGCGTGCTCGCCGACGGTATGGAGGATCATGATGGTGTCGTCAGCCCTGGAACTACGCGGTGTCAGCAAGGTGTACGGCCTTGGCCTGACGGCGATGACCGCGCTCAACGGCGTTGATCTGACCGTCGAGCCGGGGCGCTTCGTCAGCCTGATCGGCCCGAGCGTCTGCGGCAAGTCGACCCTGCTGCGCCTCGTCGCCGGCCTGGAGCCGGCCGACCGCGGTGAGGTCACCGTGCACGGGGTCACTCCCGAGGAGGCCTGCGCCGCGAAGCTCATCGGCCTGGTGCCGCAGGGTCCGGCGCTGCTGCCGTGGCTCACGGTGCTCGGCAACGTGTCGCTGCCCCGCAAGATCAACCCCGACGCGGTGAAACGACGCGAAAGGATCCAGGATCTCGCCGAGCGAGACGCCCGCAAGACGGCTCCCGACATGCTCGAACTCCTGACCAAGGCCGGCCTCGGTGACGCCATCAACAAGCGGCCATCGCAGCTGTCGGGCGGCATGCAGCAGCGCGCGGCCATCGTGCGGGCGTTCGGCCTCCAACCCGACGTGTTGCTGATGGACGAGCCCTTCTCGGCCCTCGACGAGTTCACCCGCGAGAGCCTCCAAGACCAACTGCTCGACCTCTGGGACGAGCTGCAGACCACCGTGCTGTTCGTCACCCACTCGGTCTCGGAGGCGGTGCGGATGTCGGACACCGTCGTGGTGATGGCACCCCGCCCTGGCCGGATCGTCGACGTCGTCGATATCGATCTGCCTCGTCCGCGCAACCAGCGGCTGCTCGAAGACCGCCGTTTCCACGAATACGAGGATCTGATCCGCGATCGGCTCCACAGCGCCTGGCGCTCCACGGACGCCGCGTGAGCGAGGAGAGAACGATGAGTGTCGCCCACGAACGCCTTTCCTCCGCGACGACCCCTGCAACCAACCCCGCACCGACCAGCGCCGGCGCCGCCACGGAGTCCGCCACCACCCCGGAGAACGTGTTGCCCGCCGAGCCGTCCCGCTTCAGCCTCAAGCACCCGAACTCGCACTTCGCGTGGGTGCGCCCGAAGATCTGGTTGCCGCTCGTCGTGATGGTGGCTCTCCTCGCGGGGTTGTGGCAATGGGGATCCGGGGCGCTGCCCTATCTTCTGCCGCCGCTGCCCAGTGTCTTCGCATCGCTCGCCGGCAACGTGCCGTACTACCTGCAGAACGCCGGCATCACCCTGGGCGAGTCGCTCGTCGGGCTCGTGATCGGATTCGTTGCGGCGTTCGTTCTCGCGGTGCTGACCAGCGAGCTGCCGCTTGTGCGTCGCGCCGTCATGCCGATCGCGGTCGTCCTCAACGTCACCCCGCTGGTCGCGATCGCCCCCGCCCTTGTTGTCGCGTTCGGTTTCGGGCCGCTGCCGAAGCTGATTATCACGGCGCTCATCTGTTTCTTCCCGATCCTCATCAACACTGCCGTCGGGCTCCGCTCGGTACCGCAGCAGGTGCTGCAGGTGTACCGGACCATGGATGCCTCGCGGCTCGAGATGCTCATCCACCTGCGCATCCCCAACGCCCTGCCGTACGTGTTCGCGGCCCTGCGGATCGTGTTCCCGCTGTCGATCATCGGTGCGGTCGTCGCCGAGCTGTCTGCTTCCGGGTCGACCGGTGGCCTCGGCACGGTCATCAGTACCGGGTCGTCGATGAACCAGCTCGCGGTGGTCTACGCGGCGATCTTCATCCTTGCCCTGATGGGCGTTCTCCTTCTTGCCCTCATCACCCTCATCGAACGGCGTGCCCTCCGCTGGCACGAGACCGCCACCGACTAGACGCCCTCCGCCGACTGACCTCCGCAGCCCGTCCCTCGGCGGACAGCGCTGACCGTCGAGCCCCGACGACCCACGAGAACCCAGAACCTTCCCCTTCACCCCCGCATCCCTATCCCCCTAGGAGAACCACATGCAGCACCGCCGTCTGAAAGCCGGTCTGGCCGCGTTCGCCACCGTCGCTCTCACTCTCGCCCTCGCCGCCTGCAGTACCGGGTCCAGCCCGGCCGGCACGGGCTCCTCCGGCTCCGCGATCTCGTCGAAGCGCTGCGCCGAGAACAAGGCCGCCGGCCAGATCACGTACCTCTCCGGCTACCAGTACCAGTCGTCGGCATCGATCCTGGAGTACATCGCAGCCAGCAAGCTCGGCTACTTCAAAGACCTCTGCCTCAACGTGCAGCTGAAGCCGGGCAGCGGTGACACCGCCCAGAACACGAAGCTGCTCGCGAGCGGCCAGGCCACGGTCTCGGCCGTCGCGGAGCAGGACCTCATCCAGGCCCGCGCAAACGGCATCGACATCACCGGCATCTCGTCGTACTCGAACGCTGGGCTCGACATCCTGATGACCAACAAAGACATCACGAAGCTCACCCAGCTCGACGGCAAGGTCGTCGGCAACAAGGGCTACGTGCCCGCGGCGGTCGAGGCCATGATGGTGAAGGCCGGCGTCGACTGGAAGTCGCTCCAGCAGGTCAAGGAGGGCTACGACCCGACCGTGCTCACCCGCAAGCAGGGCGGACTCGAGGCCCTCACCGGCTTCATCTCGAACGAGCCGAACCAGCTCAAGGCGGCCGGCCACCCGGTCACCGTCTGGCAGCCCGTCAAGTACGGAATCCCGAGCTCGCTCGGCGCGATGGCGGTCAACCCGGCCTTCGCGAAGGCCCACCCGACGGCGGTCGAAGACGTGCTCCGCGCGGCACTCCACGCCTACGCCTACTGTTCGGCAAGCACGGCCAAAACGGAGCAGTGCGTGGGCTACGCCGCCGACCTGTCGGGTGCGACCTACGACAAGAAGCTCAACGCCACGATCTGGAAGACCGAGACGAAGGTCGTCGCCGACAACCCCACCCCCGATCAGCCGCTTGGCGGCATCGACCCGAAGAATGTCACCAAGCTCGTCGACATGCTCCACCAGTTCGACATCGTGCCCTCGTCGGTCACGGCAACCACCGCGTCGTCGTGGTTCGACAACTCCTACATCAAAGCGATCTACAAGGGCAACACGCTGGTCTGGCCCGCACCATAGGGGAATCGCAGGATCCGTGTGGTCACCTCGCCGCCCGGATCCTGCGCCCCACGATCACGCACCACCCAGATCACGCACCACGCACCGAACGAAAGGCCCTCGCGATGACCGCGAAAGAGTACGGAATCTTCCTCCCGATCGGGAACGGGGGATGGATGCTGTCGACCACGGCACCCCATCCCGAGGCGACCTACGCCTGGAACAAGCGCGCCGCTCGGCACGCCGAGGAGATCGGCCTCGACTTCATCATGTCGATGGCGAAATGGCGGGGGTTCGGCGGCACGACCGACCACTGGGGGCGCTCGCTCGAGTCGATGACGATGATGTCGGCGCTCGCCGAGGCCACCGACCGGGTCAAGATCTGGGCGACCATGCACGCCAACGTCCACAACCCTGCCGTCGCCGCGAAGATGTTCGCGACCCTCCAGGACATCTCGGGCGGGCGTGCCGGCATGAACATCGTGAACGGCGCGTTCGCGGCCGAGTTCGACCAGTTCGGCATCTGGGATCCCGACCTGGATCACGCCGATCGCTACCGCATGACCGAGGCCTGGACCGAGGCGGTCACTCGCCTGTGGACGGAGGACGTCGTCACGATGCACACGCCGTACTTCGACCTCGAAAACTGCGAGTCCAGGCCCCACCCGTCGACCATGCCGACGATCATCAGCGCCGGGGCGTCCGCCGCGGGGCGCGCGTTCCAGGCGGAGTACACCGACGGCGCCTTCCTCTCGGCCGACAACCTCGACCAGATGCGCGAGAGCTCGCGTGACGTCCACGACCGCGCCGCTGCGCTCGGGCGCAGCTGCAAGACCTACTCGATGCTGACCGTCGTGCAGGACGAGACAGATGCCCTGGCCGCCGAGAAGGTCGAGGCCTGGGGGGCTGGGCTCGATCGGGAGGCGCTCGCCCTGATGCGCTCGTCGTGGGGGATCCCCGCCGATCAGGCGAAGGCCTGGGCCGAGGGAGCCGCGGGCGAAGCGGCCTTCCAGACGCCGTATGTCGCGGGCTCCGCCGAGACGGTGACCGAGCACATCGAGTACATCGTCGGCGAGGCCGAGCTCGACGGGCTCATGCTGATCTTCCCGGAGTACGACCGCGACATGGTGCTCTTCGGCGAGTCCGTGCTGCCTGCGCTTCGCGCCCATGACTTGGCGGGCGCGCGATGACGACCACTCCGACCGATCTGCGCGCGGCGCAGCTGGCCAGCCTTGCGACCCCCGATCGTCGCCCCGCGCTCGTCGTCGTCGACGTGCAGCGCGACTTCGGTGACCCTCGTCAGCTCGCCGGCTACGGGCTCACCGAGTCGGCTCTCACAGACCTCGACGCCGCCATCGCGCGCATCGGCGACCTGGTCGACGCTGCCAGGGCCTCGGGAGTTCCCGTCGTCTGGGTCGAGCTCGGCAGCGACCCCGGTCGGCCTTGGCACTCGAGCAGCTGGCTGCGCTCCGGCGATTACGCCGCCCCGATGGGACCCGATGAGCCCTGCCGCCTCGGCACGCCCGGGGCCGAATGGATCGGCACGCAGCCCGCCGACGATGAGCTGCGGGTGGTCAAGCGCGGCTACAGCGGCTTTCTCGGAACCGACCTCGAGGCCGAGCTGCGAAAGGTCGGCTACGACTGGCTCACGGTTGTCGGCCTGACGACGGAGTGCTGTGTAGCCGCCACCGCGCAAGACGCGATGCAGCTCGACTGGCCCGTCGTGATCGCCCGCGACGCCACCGCTGCCTACGATCTCGCCGTGCACGAGACCGCCCTCGTGCAGCTCGCCCTCAACGTTGCCGTTGTGGCGGACGTCGACGAGGTCACGGATCTCTGGAAGCGAGCTTCGGAATGACCGGGATGCACCTGGCCTACGACCTCTCGTTCACCCACACGGAGGGACGTTGGGCCGCCGATGGCAGCTGGGTCGGCCGCGACTTCCCCGACGTGCGCATGTACATGGAACTCGCCCAGACGGCCGAACGCGCGGGCATCGGCATGCTGTTCTTCGGTGACGGCTCGGGTATCCCGAGCACCTGGCGAAGCAGCATCGGCCCCGCCGTCGAGTGGGGCGTGCAGTGGCCCCGCCACGACATGTCGCCGATCATCGCGGCGATGTCCACCGTCACCGACCACATCGGATTCGGGCTCACCTACTCGTCCACCTTCCTGCACCCGTTCTACGTGGCGCGGCTGCTCAACTCGCTCGACCACGTCACCGGTGGGCGGGTCGCTTTCAACGTCGTCGCCTCGACCCGCGGATCCGACGCCGCGAACTACGGCTCGGACGAGCTCATCGACCACGACCTGCGCTACGAGCGCATGGAGGAGTTCATCGGGGTCTGCCGTGCCCTCTGGGACTCCGTCGCCCCCGACGCCATCGTGCGCGACCGCGCGACGGGACGGTTCGCGGACCCGGACAAGGTGCACGCGATCGATCACGACGGTCGGTTCTTCAAGGTCAAGGGCCCGCTGGCCAGCGTCCCGAGCCCGCAGGGGCATCCTCTCGTCGTGCAGGCGGGAGCGTCGCCGCGCGGAATCATGGCCTCGGCGTCGTTCGCCGATCTGGTCTTCGGCTTCGGCTCGAGTGTCGCCGGCCAGCAGCGCCATCGGGCGGCACTGGATGAGGCGCTGACCGATGCGGGGCGCGACCCGGCGAGCGTCGGGATCCTCTGGGCCACGCAGGTGATCGTCGGGCGCACGGCCGCCGAGGCGGTTTCCCGTCGCGACGAGATCCTGCGCTTCTGGAACTCGGAGACCGTCGGAACCTTCCTTTCGCACAACGCCGGCTACGACTTCTCGAGGCTGCCGGCGTCATTCCGGCTCGGGGATCTCCGCGACGAGATCGTGGCGGCGCAGGCCAGCCCGGCCGGGTTCGTCGGTTCCCTCGTCGCGACCCTGGGCGAGGGCCACTCGATGAGCCGGGAGGAGTTCTTCGAGCACGGGCGGCAGTCCGCGACCGGCCTCGACCATTCGATCGTCGGCGACTTCTCCAGTGTCGCCGGGGCCCTTGAAGAGAACTTCGCCGGGTCAGGTGGCCGCGGTGGCTACATGCTGTCGAGCCCGCTCGGGATGCCGTCGGGGTTCGCCGAGATCAGCGAACTGCTCGTCCCCGAGCTGCGCCGCAGAGGCGCTCTCGCCCCGCGCTACCCGGGTCGGACGCTCCGCGAGAATCTGGCGGTGTGAGGTGCGGGCGACCGGCGCTCGAGACTGGTTTGCCCTCGGGAGCCTCTGCCTCGGCTTCTTCATGCTCCTGCTCGACAGCACCATCACGTCGGTGGCACTTCCGGCGCTCATCACCGGCCTCGGTACTACCGCGACGCTCGCGATCTGGGTCAACAGCGCCTACCTGTTCGCGTTCGCGGTGCCGCTACTGGTCGCAGGGCGGATAGGCGACAGTTTCGGCCATCGGCGGGTCTACCTCGTCGGCCTGGCAGCCTTCACGCTGGGGTCGCTGCTCTGCGCGCTCGCCCCGAGCATCGCCGTGCTGATCGTCTGGCGCGTGGTGCAGGGCGTCGGCGCGGCACTCATGACCCCGCAGTGCCTCACCATCATCCGGTCGTTGTTTGCGCCGCCGCGGCTCGCGGTCGCGCTGGCGATCTGGAGTGCGGGCGGCGGGGCCGCGACCATCGCGGGGCCGCTTGTGGGCGGTGTTCTCGTCGGATCCTGGGGCTGGCCGTCGATCTTCGTGGTCAACATCCCGATTGGCGTGGTGACCGCTGTCGCCGTTCTCGTCTTCGTTCCGGTGACCGGTCGCACGGGCGTGCGCATCGCGGTGGGAGCGGTCGTGGCGAACACTGTCGGGGTCTTCGCGCTGGTGCTCGGCATTCAGGGTATCTCGTCGGGCGCAGGGAACGTCGCCGGGGTGCCGCGCTGGATCCTGGTCGTCTTCGGAGCTCTTCTCATCGCGACCACGCTCTGGGCTCAGCGCCGATCGGGTGACCGCGCCCTGCTCCCGCTCGAGCTCTTCCGTCGCCACGGCTTCGTGACCGGCGCCTGGGGCGCCGCCGCGGCAGCGTTCTGCGTCGGCTCGGCGCCGATCCCACTTATGCTCGCACTGCAGGACGGACGGGGTCTCGGGGTCGTCGAGGCCTCGCTCACACTCGTGCCGATGGGTGTGCTGTGCCTGGCCGCGGCCGCCTTCACCGGGCGACTCATGAACGGCGCCGGCCCGCGGGTCGTCGCTCTCCTCGGGGCCGGATCGCTCGCCGTCTCGACCGGTGCAGCCGCGGTGTTGATCGGCATCGGGGCACCGCTGTGGTCGATCTCTGCCGCGTTCGCCCTCTTCGGAATCGCCAACGCGTTCGTCTGGTCACCCTTCTCGCTGGCCGTCGTGACGAGCGTGCCCTCACGGATGGTGGGTGCGGCATCGGGTGGCTTCAACGCGATGAAGCAGCTCGGCGCAGTGCTCGGCAGCGCGGTCACGGCAGTGGTGGTCACGGCCTGGTCGGACGCGGCCGCGCTCGGCGTGCTCGCCGCGGTGGCGCTGCTGTCGGTGGTGGCCGCGGGGCGCCTGCGCCGCGAGGTCGCGATCCGGGACGACGAGCGAAACGCCCGAGTGCTCCTGTCGTCGCCGTCCTCTTCGTCTCCTCTCTTGCCCTCCTCTCCGAACGGACACACCGCATGACCGTGACGCTGCCCTTCAGCACTGCCCCCGACGTCATCAACGCGTCGCTCTCGGGCTACCCGTCAGGCGTCGTGGCGCTGGCCGCGATCCGCGGCGACGAACCGGTCGTGATGATCGCGTCCTCGTTCACCGCCGGGGTCTCCTATGACCCACCGCTCGTCTCCGTCGCCGTCCAGCGGAGTTCCACGACCTGGCCCGATCTCGTGTCGGCACCTGTAATCGGGATCTCGCTGCTCGGCGAAGCCCACGCGGACAAGACCCGCCAGCTCGCCTCCCGCAACCGGGCCGGCCGCCTGGCGGGGATCGCGCACGCCGCGCATGACTCCGGCGCGGTCTTTTTGGATGACTCCCCGACCTGGATGACCTGCTCGATCGAACACCTCTACCCGGCCGGTGATCACGAGATCGTCGTGCTGCGCGTGCTCGCGCTGCAGATGCACGCGGGCGCCGCACCGCTGGTGAGGGGAGGGGCGGCGTGGGCGTGATGATCGCGCCGGCCGAGCCTGTTAGCCGCCGGTCGACTCGCGCGCGATCACGCGGTGCGGGCTTACGAACTCCACGGCCGGAAATGATGTCCCGTTGGCGATCCGGTTGACCAGCAGCTCGACAGCTTTTTCGGCGATTGCATCCTGGTCCGGGTCGATCGTGGACAACGAGGGAGAAAAGAATTCCCCTTCGAGGACGTTGTCGAAGCCGATGACTTTGACTTCGTCCGGGACCCGAATGCCGCGATCTGCGAGGCCCCGAAGGACGCCCAAACCGACGGTATCCGTCACGCAGACGATTCCATCGAAGGTGACCTCGGCGTCCACCAGTTCGTGAACCGCCGTTCGACCGGCTGCCATTGTGAGCGCCTCGATGAAGCAGGACAGGTCGGGGTCGAGGGCGATTCCTGCCTCGTCGAGGGCCTGACGGTAGCCGTCGAAGCGGAGGCTTGACACGTCGATCTCGTCGACAATGTGGCGGTCGAAGAGTGCGATTCGGCGGCAGCCCTGCTCAAGAAGGTGTCGTGTTGCTTCTCGGCCGCCGGCGACGTTCGCCATGCTCACGTGGTCAACGGGACCTTCGAAGATCCGCTCGCCGAGAATGACGATCGGGTAGTCGGTGCGAAGTTTGTCGAGATCGCCAGGCCCCAGACCAACGGTCGAGAGGATCAGCCCGTCGTACATCCGATTCCGAGACATGGTGAGGGCCTCGATTTCGTTCTGCCTCGATGCTCCCGTCTGCTCGATGGCGACCTGGAGATCGTGCTTCTCGGCAGCGATGATGATCCGCGCGGCTAGCTGCCCCCAGTAGGGCCGGTCCACCTCGGGGACGGCCAGGCCGATCGTCGCCGTTCGTCCGGCCCGCAGGTTTCTGGCAGCCACGTTGATTCGGTAGTCAAGGTCGGTCATCGCCTTCACGACCTTGTCTCTGGTGGACTCGCGGACGTGCGGTCTGGAATTGATGACGTTCGACACGGTCATTGGTGAGACGCCGGCTGCTTTTGCTACGTCCTGAATGGTGACCACGAATCCGCCCTCCGCCGCGGTGACAAAAGGCCCTCGCTGTCTGCAATTGTAAAGCTTTGGACACAGTCATTTGTAGCGATACATTTTTTCTTGACAATCCGTCCTCGCGCCCACATGATGTGTATCGATACAGAGCGTGTCGACAAAACGTGGCAGTGAAGCCAGAGGCGAGGTGGTCCAGACGTGACCGAGCAAGACTCACGGGCACTGGTCTCGTCGCCTGCTCAGCCGA
>JAODMX010000293.1 GCA_025464735.1 Frondihabitans sp.
CGCATCACCCAGACCCGTGGTCGCCTCGCCGCTGATTCGTCGCGCAAGTACGACCTCGCGCTCGCGCTCTTCGAAGAGAACGTCGACGCTGACGCGCTGCTGCGACTGCTCCAGGTGACGCCGTCGCAGGTCGTCACGCCGCTGATGTTCGAGTACCAGTTGCTCGATCGGGCTCGGAGCATCCAGAAACACATCGTGCTGCCCGAAGGCGACGACGACCGGATCCTGAGGGCCGCGTCGTCCCTCCTTCAGCGCGGTGTCGCTCGCCTGACGCTTCTCGGCACGGAGTCCAGTGTCCGCGCTCGCGGCGCAGCGCTCGGCCTCGACCTGTCGGATGCCGCTGTCCTCGACCCGAACGACCATGACCTCCAGACGAGGTTCGCCGTCGAGTACGCGAAGCTTCGCGCGCACAAGGGCGTCACGATCGAGATGGCCATGGACACCGTCACAGACGTCTCGTACTTCGGCACCATGATGGTCAAGCTGGGGCTCGCCGACGGCATGGTCTCCGGTGCCAAGCACACAACGGCGCACACGATCCGTCCCTCGTTCGAGGTCATCAAGACGCTGCCGGACGTGAGCGTCGTCTCCAGCGTTTTCCTGATGGCGCTCGCCGACCGCGTGCTCGTCTACGGTGACTGCGCCGTCATCCCCGACCCGACCGCCGAGCAGCTGGCCGACATCGCGATCTCATCGGCGCAGACCGCGGTGCAATTCGGCATCGAGCCGCGGATCGCGATGCTGAGCTATTCGACCGGTGATTCCGGATCCGGAGCCGACGTCGAGAAGGTCAGGGCAGCGACCGCGCTGGTCAGGGAACGCCGACCCGACCTCCTCGTGGAGGGGCCGATTCAGTACGACGCCGCTGCCGACCCGACCGTCGCAGCCGCGAAGATGCCGGGATCCGAAGTGGCCGGCCGTGCAACCGTCTTCATCTTCCCCGACCTCAACACCGGCAACAACACCTATAAGGCTGTGCAGCGAAGCGCGGGAGCCGTGGCCATCGGCCCGATTCTGCAGGGACTCCGGAAGCCCATCAACGACCTCTCCCGCGGAGCGCTCGTCTCGGACATCGTCAACACCGTCGCGATCACCGCCATCCAGGCCGGCACCGAATCGTCCTCTTCTGACACACCTGTCGCCCCGGAAGGAGCAACTCTGTGAGCGCCGTTCTCGTCGTCAACTCCGGTTCGTCGTCGTTCAAGTATCAGTTGATCGAGCTCACGGGCGAGAAAACGCTCGCGTCGGGCCTTGTCGAGCGCATCGGTGAAGAGACAGGCTCGACGAAGCACAGGAACGTCGAGACGGGGGAGGAGACGACGAACGACTCCCAATCGATCGCAGACCACGCTGCCGGCTTCGCGCTGATGCTGGACGCCTTCCGCACTCACGGGCCCTCCTTCGACGAACACCCACTCATCGCCGTCGGGCATCGGGTGGTGCACGGCGGCTCGCAGTTCGATGAGGCCACCGTCGTCACCGACGAGGTCGAAGAGGCCATCGAGAAGCTCTCCGCGCTTGCCCCGCTGCACAATCCCGCGAACCTCCAGGGCATCCGGGCCGCGAAAGAGGCGTTCCCCGACTCACCCCAGGTCGCCGTGTTCGACACGGCGTTCCACCAGACGCTCGCGCCCGCCGCCTACACCTATGCCATCGACGACGACCTCGCCCAGAAGCATCAGGTGCGCCGCTACGGATTCCACGGCACCTCGCACAAGTACGTCTCTGAGCAGGCCGCGGAGTTCCTCGGTCGACCTCTGGCCGAGCTGAAGATCATTGTGCTGCACATCGGCAACGGCGCTTCCGCCTGCGCCATCAGCGGTGGGCGGAGCATCGACACGTCGATGGGACTCACGCCTCTCGAGGGGCTCGTGATGGGGACCAGATCGGGCGATGTGGATCCGGCCGTGATCTTCCATCTCCACCGCGAAGCCGGCCTCGACTTCGACGAGCTCGAGACCCTGCTCAACAAGCGCAGCGGACTGCTGGGGCTGACGGGCAACGGCGACATGCGCGACGTCCAGGACGCCGCCTCCCGGGGCGACGAGACGGCCGAGGCTGCGCTCGCGGTGTACCGCCATCGGATCCGCCACTACGTCGGTGCGTACGTGGCCGAGCTGGGTGGGCTCGACGCCCTCGTCTTCACAGCCGGTGTGGGGGAGAACAATGCGCTTCTTCGGCGCCGGACGCTTGCGGGGCTCGATTTTCTCGGGATCCGGATCGACGACGACAGGAACGAACTCGCCTCGCGCGATGCGCGCTACATCTCACCCGACGGCGCCGCAGTATCGGTGCTGGTCGTGCCGACCGACGAAGAACTCGAGATCGCGCGGCAGGCGGCTGCGCTGGTCTGAGCTGCGTTCTCGCTGCCCGCTGGTCAGTAGCGAATCGTCGTGAGCGCGTCGCCGATGGGGAGTTCGCCCGACACGAGATCGAACTGGGTTCGCACGGCCGTGCCTTCGACGAGCGCGGTGGCCACGACCTGCGCGACATCGGCCCGTGGGATCCGGCCGCTCGGAAGGCGAGACCCGACAGCTACGAGCCCCGTGGGAGCGTCGTCGGTGAGACCACCCGGGCGCACAATCGTCCACTCCAGACCCGCGCGACCGCGGAGGTCGGCGTCGGCCTCGCTCTTGGCGCGCAGATAGACCTGGAACACGTCGTCCTCGGCCGCGGGAAGCTTTGCGCGTTCGGGATCGAAGTCGTCGGCGCGCATCGCCGACACCATTACGTAGCGGGACACGCCGGCCTTTTCTGCGGCATCCGCCAGGAGGATCGCTCCGTCGCGATCGATCGTGAGCTTTCGTTCGGCGCCACTCGCACCGCCGCCGCCCGCTGCAAAGACCACCGCGTCGGCTCCGTCGAGATGGCCGGACAGCGTATCGATGTCCGTGTGCTCCAGATCGAGCACGATCGCCCGCGCGCCGGCTCGCTCGAGATCGGACACCTGATCGGAGTTGCGGACAATGCCCACGGGGTCGTGACCGCCTTCGGAGAGCAGGCGTTCGAGTAGAAGGGCGATCTTGCCGTGACCACCGGCGATGACGATTCTCATGCCTCCATCCAACCGCGCCCTCCTGCGAGGTGGGTTGGGGTGGGACGGAACACCGCTTTCCGGCCGGTGTACCACGGCCGCGGCGGTGGTGCTCCGGCCGAAATCGCGTGTGTCGCCGGGCCTGTTGCCCCCCCCGGGGCACCTCTGGCGGGTGCGTGGGCGGCCTTTTTTGCGCGCGAAAAGACCCCCCACGCACCCGCCAGAGCCGGGTTACCCTTGCTGCATTTCTGCCCTGGGGGAGTTGGCCTGGATGGCGCCACGTGGGGAGCCGTGGATCAGTTTAGCGGAGTTCGCGGGGGCTCAGAAACGGCGTTCTCGAGGGGACGGGTCGACTGTCGGTGGCGCCGACTACTCTTGGTCCGTGGTCACCGCTCTGTATCGCCGTTATCGGCCCGAGAACTTCGCTGAGCTCATCGGTCAGACCCAGGTGACCGATCCGCTCCGCACCGCCCTGCGCACCAACCGCGTGAATCATGCCTATCTCTTCAGCGGGCCCCGCGGGTGCGGCAAGACGACATCGGCACGGATCCTGGCCCGGTGTCTGAATTGCGCCGAGGGGCCGACCGACACCCCCTGCGGCGTCTGCCCGAGCTGCGTCGAGCTGGCACGTGACGGGTCGGGTTCCCTCGACGTGATTGAGATCGACGCGGCCAGCCACAACGGCGTCGACGACGCCCGTGATCTCCGCGACCGGGCGATCTTCGCGCCTGCCCGTGACCGCTACAAAATCTTCATCCTCGACGAGGCTCACATGGTCACGCCGCAGGGCTTCAACGCTCTGCTGAAGATTGTCGAAGAGCCGCCCGAGCACGTCAAGTTTATCTTCGCGACGACCGAGCCCGACAAGGTCATCGGCACGATCCGCTCGCGCACTCACCACTACCCCTTCCGTCTGGTGCCTCCGGCGCAGATGCTCGACTACGTGCAGCAGCTGTGCGAGACGGAGGGCGTCACCGCGGCTCCCGGGGTCCTGCCGCTCGTCGTGCGAGCCGGTGGCGGCTCAGTGAGAGACACGCTCTCGTTGCTCGACCAGCTCATTGCAGGCTCCGACGGTGGGTCGATCGAATACGAGCGTGCCGTCGCGCTGCTCGGCTACACGCATGCGTCTCTCCTCGACGCGGTCGTCGACGCGCTGGGTGCTCGTGACGGTGCAGAAGCCTTCGCGGCGGTCGACCGCGTCATTCAGACCGGTCAAGACCCTCGGCGGTTCGTCGAAGACCTCCTCGAGCGGCTGCGCGACCTCATCGTCGTCGGTGCGACGACCGACGGCGCCTCGGCCGTGCTCCGCGGCATCACGCCCGAAGAGCTCGAGCACCTCGTGCGTCAGTCGCACGCGTTCGGTGCGGCGGAGCTCTCTCGTTCGGCCGACGTCGTCAATCGTGCCCTCACCGACATGACCGGAGCCACCTCGCCTCGGCTGCACCTCGAGCTCATGATCGCTCGGGTCCTCGTTCCCGAGAGCGACGAGAGCGGCCGCGGTGCGCTGGCCCGGGTTGAGCGCCTCGAACGGCGCGTTGGTGTCGACGGTGCCGTCACAGGCGCGGGCGTGCCTGCTCCGGCGGGCACTCAAGCGGCGCCCGCCGCGGCTGTCGCGGCGACGGCATCATCGCGATCATCGGTGCCCGCGCGCGCACCCGAGCCCGAGGTCACTCCGACGTCGTCTCCGGCAGCAGCGTCGGAGGCCTGGGCGGCCCAGACGCCAACGGCCGCTTCGCCACAGGCGTCGCCCGAGCGCGCGGCTCGGGTCGAGCCGGTCGGCCCTGTGTCGCTGCAGCAGTTGCGCGACGCTTGGCCGGAGGTCCTTGAGGCTCTCGAGCGCGACAAGCTGTCGGCCTGGATGGTCGTCGTGACGGCGACGGTTCGCGAGTACCGCGACGACGTGCTCACGCTGACGTTTCCGAGCCACAACGACGTCGAGCTGTTCAAACGGCCGGTCGGAGCGGGCGAGGGAGTCAGTGAGCACCTCCGTCGTGCCATTCAGCAGCTACTGGGCGTGCGCGTGAAGTACATCGCTCGGGTCGAGCGGCCCGAGGAGGGCGGTCGTCCAGCTCCCGCGGCGCCTGCCGCCGACGCCACGCCGCCTCCGCCTGCCGACGAGACGCAGCCCACGCCGCCTCTGGCTGCCGCGCAGGCTCCTCCCGTGACGGCGCCAGAGGCCGGGGTGACTCCCGCTCCCGCGTCGACGCCCGCTCCCGCGTCGGTTCCGGCTCCTCCCGCCGAGCCGACTCCTTCGGTCGCGCCGGCGCTCGGTCAGCGGTCCGGTGTTCAGCCCGCGGCCCCCACCACGGGCTGGGATGTTGCGCCGATCCCGCAGTCCGCGCCGCCGGAGCCTGACGAGCCCGAGTACATCAGCGAAGAGCCGCCCGGGGG
>JAODMX010000309.1 GCA_025464735.1 Frondihabitans sp.
AGAGCCTTGAGGCGATGACCACGAGCCGCAGCATCATTGAGGGACTCGCGGAAGACACGCAGGCGCACTACGGCGTCTCGACCGGCTTCGGAGCGCTCGCCTCGAAGCGGATCCCGGTCGAGCAGCGCGCTCAGCTGCAGGCGTCGCTGATCCGAAGTCATGCGGCGTCGAGCGGGCCCGAGGTCGAGCGCGAGGTCGTGCGGGCACTCATGCTGCTGCGCATCTCGACCCTCGCGACCGGGCGCACGGGTGTTCGTCCACTCGTCGCCGAGACCTACGTGGCGATGCTCAACGCCGGAATCGTGCCGGTCATCGGCGAATACGGCAGCCTCGGCTGCTCGGGAGACCTCGCGCCCCTGTCGCACTGTGCGCTCGCGCTCATCGGCGAGGGGCAGGTGCGCGACGTCGACGGCGTCGAGATGCACGCCTCAGAGGCCCTGCGCGCTGCGGGCATCGAGCCCGTCGTGCTTCGCGAGAAGGAGGGCCTCGCCCTCGTCAACGGTACCGACGGCATGCTCGGCATGCTCCTGCTCGCAATCCACGATCTCAACGCGCTCGTCACCACGGCCGATCTGGCCACGGCGCTCAGCATCGAGGCACTCAAGGGCAACGACGCCGTCTTCGCCGCCGACCTTCAGGCCCTGCGGCCGCAGCTGGGCCAGGCCGTCTCGGCCGCCAACATCTACGCTTCGCTCCAAGGATCCGGCATCGTCGCCTCCACGAAGACCGACGGCTTCACGAGGGTTCAAGACGCGTACTCGCTCCGCTGCGCCCCGCAGGTGCACGGTGCCGTCCGCGACACCATCGACCATGCGTCGCTCGTCGCCTCACGCGAGCTGGCCAGCGCCGTCGACAACCCGGTCGTCACCCTCGACGGTCGCGTCGAGTCGAACGGCAACTTCCACGGGGCGCCGGTCGGTTACGTACTCGACTTCCTCGCCATCGCGGCGGCCGATCTCGCCAGCATGTCCGAGCGCCGCACCGACCGCATGCTCGACCCGTCCCGCAACCACGGGCTCAACCCCTTCCTCGCCGATGACCCCGGAGTCGACTCGGGCCACATGATCGCCCAGTACACCCAGGCCGGCATCGTCTCCGAACTCAAGCGCCTCGCTGTTCCGGCCTCGGTCGACTCGATTCCGTCGTCGGCGATGCAGGAGGACCACGTCTCGATGGGCTGGAGTGCGGCCCGGAAGCTGCGCCGCTCGATCGACGGGGTGTCTCGGGTCGTCGCCATCGAGATCCTGAGCGCCTGCCGCGCGATCGAGATGCGTGCCCCGCTGACCCCCGGCCCTGTCGGGGCGAGCGTCATCGCTGCCCTCCGCGCCCAGGTCGAAGGCCCCGGCCCCGACCGCTACCTCGCTCCCGAGATCGCGGCCACCGTCGCCCTCGTGCAGAACGGCACGCTGCTGCGAGCCGCCACCGCCGTCACCCCGCTCGTCTGACACCCGCCTCGTCGAAAGGTCCACTCATGTCCGGTCCACGTCCCGTCCGCTCCCCCCGCGGCTCCGAGATCACCGCCCTCGGTTGGCCTCAGGAGGCCGCCATGCGCATGCTCATGAACAACCTCGACCCGGAGGTCGCGGAGCACCCCGATGCCCTCGTCGTCTACGGCGGCACCGGTAAGGCTGCCCGCTCCTGGGACGCGTACGACGCCATGGTCCGCACCCTGAAGACGCTCAAGGACGACGAGACCATGCTCGTCCAGTCGGGCAAGCCGGTCGGCGTGATGCGCACGAACGTCTGGGCGCCCCGCGTCATCCTCGCCAACTCCAACCTGGTCGGCGACTGGGCCAATTGGGACGAATTCAGGCGACTCGAGGCGCTCGGGCTGACGATGTACGGCCAGATGACCGCCGGATCCTGGATCTACATCGGCACCCAGGGAATCTTGCAGGGCACCTACGAGACCTTCGCAGCCGTCGCGAACAAGCGATTCGGCGGCACCCTCGCCGGCACCATCACGCTCACCGGCGGACTCGGCGGGATGGGCGGCGCCCAGCCGCTGGCCGTCACGATGAACGACGGCGTGGCGATCTGCGTCGACGTCGACTCGTCGCGAATCGATCGTCGGATCGAGCACCGCTACCTCGACGTCCGAGCGGCGTCCATCGACGAAGCGCTGTCGTTGGCTTTTCAGGCAAAACGCGAGAAGCGCCCCCTCTCGATCGGTCTCCTCGGCAACGCCGCGACCATTTTTCCTGAGCTGCTCGCGCGCGGCGCGGAGATCGACATCGTCACCGACCAGACAAGTGCCCACGACCCGCTCGCCTACCTCCCCGTCGAGGTCGACGTCGAGAACTGGGACAGCGCCCGCACCGAAGACCCCGACGATTTCATCCGGCTCTCGCGCCTGTCGATGGCGCGCCAGGTCGAGGCGATGGTCGGGTTCCAGCGGGCCGGTGCCGAGGTCTTCGACTACGGCAACAATCTCCGTACCGAGGCGAAGACCGCGGGATATGACGACGCCTTCGACTACCCCGGCTTCGTCCCCGCCTACATCCGCCCGCTCTTCGCCGAGGGCAAAGGGCCGTTCCGCTGGGCGGCGCTCTCGGGCGACCCGGCCGATATCGCGGTCACTGACAAGGCGATCCTCGAACTGTTCCCTGAAAACGAGGCGCTGGCGAAATGGATCCGGATGGCCGGTGAGAAGGTGGCCTTCCAGGGCCTGCCGGCGCGAATCTGCTGGCTTGGCGCGGGCGAACGAGACAAGGCCGGGCTGCGCTTCAACGAGCTCGTCGCCTCGGGTGAGATCTCGGCCCCGATCGTGATCGGTCGTGACCACCTGGACGCCGGATCCGTGGCCTCGCCCTATCGAGAGACCGAGGCGATGAAAGACGGTTCCGATGCGATCGCCGACTGGCCGCTGCTGAACGCGCTGATCAACACGGCCTCCGGGGCCACCTGGGTCTCGATCCACCACGGCGGTGGGGTCGGCATGGGGCGGTCGATCCACGCCGGCCAGGTAACCGTCGCCGACGGAACACCGCTGGCCGCCGAGAAGCTCGCGCGCGTGCTGACGAACGACCCGGCGATGGGCGTGATCCGTCACGTCGACGCCGGCTACGAGGAGGCCGACGTCGCGGCTTCGCGCGAGGGGATCCGCATCCCGATGCGCGAGGGGGACGAGTGAGTCTTTCCTCGGAAGACGAATGGGCGCTCGATGCCTACACCGCGCTTGCGGCGGGGCTCGAGCCGATCGGCCGCTCGGCGACCACCGGCGGCTACGATCGCCTCGCCTGGACGGCGGCCGATCTCGCGGCCCGCGCCTGGTTCACGGCGGCAGCCGCAGCCGCTGGACTCGACGTCGAGACCGATGGCAACGGCAACCTGTGGGGTTGGTGGGGCCGTGACCTTCCTGGCAGGGCCTTCGTGGTCGGCTCGCACCTCGACAGTGTGCCCGACGGCGGCGCCCACGACGGCCCGCTCGGCGTGATCGCCGCGCTCGCCGCCGTCGCACACCTGCGCGATGAGGGCTGGGCGCCGTCGCGACCACTCGCGGTCGCCGCGTTCTCCGACGAGGAGGGCGGCCGGTTCGGCATCGCCTGCGCCGGGTCGCGACTGCTGACGGGGGCGCTCGATCCGTCGCGCGCCCGTGATCTCGTGGACCGTGACGGCGTGACGTTGGCCGCCGCAATGACGGCCGCGGGTGCAGACCCGTCGCGACTGGGCCCCGACCCTGAACGCGTGGCATCGCTCGCGGCCTACGTCGAGCTGCACATCGAACAGGGCCATTTCCCGCTTGCTCGACCCGCAGGATCCGACGCTCTCGGCCTGGCCGGTGCCGGTGCCGTTCTCGGAGTCGGCACCGAGATCTGGCCCCACGGTCGCTGGCGAATCGACGTCGAAGGCGAGGCCAACCACGCCGGGGCCACCCGCATGGAGGACCGCAACGACCCGCTGCTGCCGGCCGCAACAGCGGTGCTGGCGCTCGACGAGGCCGCACGCCGCCACGACGCGCTCGGCACCGTCGGTCGCATCGAGGCGGTCCCCGGCGCCGTGAACGCGATCGCGGCGCGAGCGACCATCTGGATGGACGTCCGCGGGGCCGACGAAGAACGCGTGCGTGCCGTCGTCGCCGACGTCTCGCAGGCAGCGGGTCACGAAGCCGTCCAGGAGTCCTGGACCGCCTCGACCCCGTTCGCCGAGTCGTTCACCGCAGGCGTCGCCGAGGTCATCGCGCCACTCGCCGGTGCCTCTGAGGTGCCGTGGCTGCCCTGCGGCGCGGGACATGACGCGGGCGTGCTCGCCCAGGCAGGCGTCCCCAGCGCGATGATCTTCGTCCGCAACGGGAGCGGCGTCTCGCACGCCCCGCGCGAGAGCGTCGACGCCTCCGACTGCGCGGTCGGGGTGCTCGCGGTGACTCGCCTGCTGCGGTCGATGCTGTGACCTCGTTCTGGTTCGAGCGAGCCGTCGTGGGTGACACCGTGCGGAACGGTGTGCTCCTCGAGGAGGAGGGCGGCAGGATCCTGCGCCTCACCCCCGACCTGACGCCTCCGCCCGGCATCGCAGCGTTTCGCGGAGTCGCCCTGCCCGGGCTCGCGACCGCGCACTCGCACGCCTTCCACCGAGCGCTCCGGGGGAGGACCCACGGTGACGGCGGCACCTTCTGGTCGTGGCGCGAGCGGATGTACCGGGCTGCTGCGGCGTTGTCGCCCGAGTCGTATTACGAACTGGCGCGAGGCGTCTTCGCGGAGATGCTGCTGGCCGGCTACACGGCCGTGGGGGAGTTCCACTACGTGCACCACCGGCCGGACGGCTCGGCCTATGCGCCTGCGACGGCCATGGCCGAGGCCATCGGTGCGGCCGCGGCCGACGCGGGGATCCGGCTGACGCTCCTCGATACGCTGTATCGCTTCGGCGGCGTGGACGTGCGCGGCGGCGGGGGCGCCGGCGTCGCTGGCGGTGTTGCGAACTCAGGGGAATTGCTTCCGCTCGCCCCGGAGCAGGTCCGTTTCGGTGACGCTTCCGCGACAGATTTCCTGAATCGCCACGCGCTCCTGACCGAGACCCCCCTCCGGCGGGTCGGCCTGGCGGCGCATTCGTTGCGCGCGGTCACCGTCGCCGACGTGGTCGCGCTCCGCAGCGCCTTCCCCGATCAGGTACTGCACGCGCACGTCTCCGAGCAGCCGGCCGAGAACGAGCAGGTCGACGCCCTGCTCGGCCTGACTCCGGTTGGCGCCCTCGCCGAAGCTGGCGTGCTCGGGCCGGGCTTCACGGGCGTCCACCTGACGCACCTCGCCGACGCCGACATTGCCCTGCTCGCCGACGCCGACGCGATCGCCTGCTTCTGCCCGACGACGGAGCGGGACCTCGCCGACGGGATCGGACCAGCTCGCGCGCTCGCCGACGCCGGAGTCCGGATCGCGCTCGGCAGCGACCAGAATGCTGTCGTCGACCCGTTCGAGGAGATCCGCGGACTTGAGATGGACGATCGACTCGCCTCAGGTCGGCGGGGGCGATTCACGCCGCAGAAACTCGTGGAGAGCGCGTCGGTGAACGGCTACGCAAGCCTCGGTTGGCCCGAGGGCGGACGCCTCGTCGGCGGGTCGCTCTGCGACTTCGTCGTGGTCGACGACCGCTCGCCGCGCACGGCCGGCGCCGACGCCGCCCAGCTGTGGCTCGCCGCGACCGGGGCAGACGTAACCGATGTCGTCGTCGGCGGCAGCCAGGTGGTCCGCGGCCGGCGGCACGCCTTCGGCGACGTCGGAGCGTTGCTCTTCGATTCGATCACCGCTCTGGAGATGCCATGACCACGACCCTGCTCGACTCCATTGGACTCCTGGTCACGAACGACCCCGAACACGGGGGTCCGCTCGGGGAGGTCCGCAATGCGGCGGTGCTCGTGGCGGACGGCCGCGTACTCTGGACTGGCGCGTCGGCGACGGCACCCGCGGCCGACATTCGCCTCGACGCCGGTGGTCGCACGGTGATCCCCGGGTTCGTCGACTCGCACAGCCACATCCTGTTCGCGGGCGACCGCTCGGCCGAGTACGAGGCGCGCATGGCGGGTCGCGCCTACGAGGCGGGCGGCATCCGCTCCACTGTGGCGCACACGCGCGCCGCCACTGACGAAGAACTCCTCGCGAACGCGCGTGCCCTCCTCGCCGAGATGCGTTCGCAGGGCACCACGACTGTCGAGATCAAGAGCGGCTACGGGCTCACCGTCGATGACGAGGCGCGCCTCGTCCGGCTCGCGGCCACGCTCACGCCCGAGGTCACCTTCCTCGGCGCGCATGTCGTGCCGGCGGAGTATCGCGACCATCCCGACGAGTACGTCGACCTCGTCACAGGGCCGATGCTCGACGCCGTCGCGCCGTTCGCGAAATGGATCGACGTGTTCTGCGAGACGGGTGCCTTCGACGTGGCGCAATCGCGCAGGATCCTCACGGCCGGCGTTGCGCGAGGCCTCGCCCCTCGCCTGCACGCCGCTCAGTTGGCGCCGGGGGAGGGTGTCGCGCTCGCAGTCGCGTTGAACGCCGCGAGCGTCGACCACTGCACATTCCTCACCGATTCGGACGTCGAGCTGCTGGCATCGTCGTCAACGGTGGCGACGCTGCTGCCGGGGGTCGAGTTTTCGACGCGGCAGCCGTACCCCTCCGGCCGGCGCCTCCTCGACGCGGGGGCGACGGTTGCGATCGCGACCGACTGCAACCCTGGATCCTCGTTCACCTCGTCGATGCCGTTCTGCATCGCGGTGGCGATCCGCGAGATGGGCCTTACCCCCGCGGAGGCACTCTGGGCAGCGACGGCGGGCGGCGCGGCTGCCCTGCGGCGCGACGACGTGGGCTCGCTGCGCGTCGGTTCGCGCGCCGACGTCGTCGAGCTCGACGCCCCGAGCTACGTACACCTCGGCTACCGCCCCGGCGTGCCCCTCGTCGGCGCGGTACGGTCCGCCGACCACGGCTGGCCCTCCGTCTGAGCCCGCGAGTGCACGGCGCTCCGATCGAGTATGAGTTTGTGCGCAGAGTACGAACTAGTTCGTACTCTCAGCGGAAAAACGTACTTCTTCGGCGGCGCGCGTCGGCGCGGGCGCGGCGCGGCGCGTCAGCGCACGCCGTGCGCGATG
>JAODMX010000326.1 GCA_025464735.1 Frondihabitans sp.
GGCATCAACTTCTTCAACGAGTTCTACGTGCTCGACATGGTGATGACCGAGGTCACCGACGCGTTCGGCGTCACGAAGGAGCAGCCCTCCGGCGTCGTCGCCTACGAGCTCGCCACCGGCGAGCTGCACGTCTTCCAGGCGAAGGCCATCATCTTCGCGACCGGCGGATTCGGCAAGATCTTCAAGACGACCTCGAACGCGCACACCCTCACCGGTGACGGCGTCGGCATCATCTGGCGCAAGGGCCTGCCCCTCGAAGACATGGAGTTCTTCCAGTTCCACCCCACCGGACTCGCCGGCCTCGGCATCCTGCTCTCGGAGGCGGCCCGCGGTGAGGGCGCCATCCTGCGCAACTCGACCGGCGAACGCTTCATGGAGCGGTACACGCCGACGCTCAAGGACCTTGCCCCGCGCGACATCGTCGCGAGATCGATGGCAACGGAGATTCGCGAGGGCAGAGGGGCGGGTCCGAACAAGGACTACCTCTACCTCGACATCACGCACCTCGAGCCCGCGGTCATCGATGAGAAGCTCCCGGATATCACGGAGTTCGCGCGCACCTACCTCGGCGTTGAGCCGTACACCGAGCCCGTTCCGGTGCTGCCGACCGCGCACTACGCGATGGGCGGCATCCCGACCAACACCGACGCTGAGGTGCTGCGCAGCAACACCGAGACGGTGCCCGGGTTGTACGCGGCCGGCGAGTGCGCCTGCGTGAGCGTGCATGGCTCGAACCGTCTCGGCACCAACTCGCTTCTCGACATCAACGTGTTCGGCAAGCGCGCGGGCAACAACGCCGTGGAGTACGTGAAGACCGCCGAGTGGGTGCCGCTTCCCGAGAACCCGGCCAGCGGTGTGCAGAGGATCCTCGACTCGGTGCGCAGCGGCACGGGTACCGAGAACATCGCGGCCATCCGCAAGGAGCTGCAGGACTCGATGGACCGCAACGCCCAGATCTTCCGCACCGACGAGAGCCTCGGCGAAGTGACCAAACTCATCGAGACGCTGCGGGCGAGGTACCACAACATCGCACTGCGCGACAAGGGCAAGCGCTTCAACACCGACCTGCTCGAGGCGGTCGAGCTCGGGTTCCTGCTCGACCTCGCTGAGGTACTCGTCTATTCCGCCCGCTCACGCAAGGAGAGCCGCGGCGGTCACATGCGCGAGGACTACCCGGAACGGGACGACAAGAACTTCCTGGTGCACACGATGGCCTACCTCACGGGCGACCCGGAATCCGCGGAGGCCGGCGAGCACATCCGGCTCGAATGGAAGCCCGTCGTCATCACGAACTATCCGCCGATGGAGAGAAAGTACTGAGATGAGCAACGCCGTACTCGAAGACCGCCCGAGCGTGCCGGAGGAGGTTCCCACCTTCACGGCCACGCTCATCATCCGCCGCTATGACCCGGAGGTGGACGACGAGCCGCGCTGGGAAGACTTCGACGTCGTCATGCAGGGCACGGACCGCGTGCTCGATGCGCTTCACAAGATCAAATGGGAACAGGATGCGTCGCTGAGTTTTCGCCGCTCCTGCGCCCACGGCGTGTGCGGCTCGGACGCCATGCGCATCAACGGTCGCAACCGGCTCGCCTGCAAGACCCTTCTGAAAGACCTCGACCTCTCGAAGCCGATCTACGTCGAGGCGATCAAGGGACTGCCGCTCGAGAAGGATCTCATCGTCAACATGGATCCGTTCTTCGAAAGCTTCAAGGAGGTGCAGCCCTTCCTGATCGCTTCGAGCAAGCCGGAGAAGGAGCGTCTGCAGAGTCCCGTGGAGCGGGCACGCTTCGACGACACGACCAAGTGCATCCTTTGCGCCGCCTGCACCTCGAGCTGCCCGGTCTTCTGGACCGACGGCCAGTACTTCGGCCCGGCCGCGATCGTGAACGCGCATCGCTTCATCTTCGACTCACGCGACGAGGGTGCCCAGGTGCGCCTCGACATCCTCAACGACAGGGAGGGCGTGTGGCGCTGCCGAACGACCTTCAACTGCACGGAGGCGTGCCCACGTGGCATCCAGGTGACCCAGGCCATCGCCGAGGTCAAGGCGGCCGTGCTTCGGGGTAGGCCTTAGCGGCTCCCAGCGACGATCGCCGACGGCTCACCCGAAGAGCCGCCGGCGATCTGTCGGTTGCATCCGGATGCATCCGGATGAACTCGGTGCCGCCCCGTTCCCCTGACGGGCGCGAGCGACACCGATTCTTGACCCCCGAGCTACTTCCCCGAGCCTCTATCTCGTGGGAAGTGGAAGGCATTTCTGCACTTCTTGATAGAAGAGACACCGCGACCGGTCAACTATGACGCGCGGTTGCCCGGGAATCGGTGCGAAAATTTGTGCCCCCCGAGCCGCTACGGCCCGAGAACGTCGATCGTGATTCCCAGGCTGTTCGACCTCACGGAGAGCGGCACGCTCAGGAGATTGATGCCGAGCACACTGACCAGCGTCTGCTTGAGTTGCGGGTGGCCGATACCGGCGGGCAGCGCGGTCAGATGCACCGCCCAGACTCCCTGAGGGCTGACCAGAGTCGTGGCATAGA
>JAODMX010000351.1 GCA_025464735.1 Frondihabitans sp.
AGAGCCTGCTGCGCATTGAGGGTCGAGACGCCGGCCGGAGCCGAGAACGTCGAATACGAGTCGCTCACGGCGTTGACCAGGCAGACCTTGAGCGGGCCCATGGCCTTGGCCACGTCGTAGAAGCCGAGCATCGAGATTCTGACGAAGTGGTCGATGTGGAGCCCGGAGAGGTTCTGGATCGTCTTGACGAGAAGCTGCGCCCCACCGGCGTCGCCGCCCTTTTCACTGCCGTACGCGAAGGCGGCGTTGAGTTTACCCATGCCAAAACCCGGGATGTCGACCCACGAGTCGCGCGGGAACGAGATCAGAGACGACTTGCCGCCGCCGGAGGGGATGTGGAGCACCATCATCGTGTCGGTGTTGGTACCGCCACCGTCGGCGGTCGTGCCCAGTTCGGCCAGCTCCTGCGCGGAGGCGCCCGCCGGCCGGTGGTCGTCGCCGACGAGCAGGATGTTCTCGCCGTCGGACGATGAGGAGGTCGTCGACGCAGGGATCGCGTCGATGTGAGTCACCCCGGAAACGAAGTGCTGGTAGTTGTAGAACGCGTAGCCGACCGCGGCCACGAGCACGATGACCACGATGATCGCGATCCACCGGACGACATGGCGCGGACGGACGCGCATGCGCGTTCGGGGCGATTCAGACATTCCGGCACCTAATCATCGGAAACAGTGACGGACCCGAACGATACCTGAGCGCTACCCGGCCGCCCCGCTGCACGCGCCGCCGCCGGGACGACGAAACTGTCCGATCACCGTCGGCATCGCGCCTAGGCAATCAGGCCGGGGAAACCATCGGTGAGGTCGGCCAGCACGTCGTCAGCGCCCGCCTCGCGCAGTTCGGCGACGCTGTAGTGGCCCGTGGCCACGCCGATGCCCTGGGCGCCGGCCGCGTGCGCAGACGAGATGTCATGCGGCGTGTCACCGACAACGAAGACCTCGTCGGCTGCCAGGTCGTGGCCCACGAGTAACGATGCCTTGTGAATCGCGATCCGGGTCGCCTCGTCGCGGTCCGGGTTGTCGGATCCGTAGCCGCCGAAGGTGAAGTAGCGGCCGAGGCGCCCCGGTTCCATCTTCGTGCGTGCGGCTCCCTCCATGGCACCGGAGATGACGCCGAGAACAATGCCCTCCTCCGAGAGCCGAGTGAGCACGTCGTCGACGCCCTCGAACACGCGATACCCGGGCGATTCGCGGATTACGTCGGAGAGGTGCCAGAGATATCTGGCGTAGAGCCGCGACATCTCCTCGTCGGTCGGGTCCCGTTTCAGGACGGCCGTGAAGGTCGCCCGCCCGACCTGCGGATCGGTCTCACCGGCCGAGCTGTGTGCACCGATGTCGGCCTCGACTCCGTGCAGGTCGTCAAAGGCCATGGCCCAGCACCGCGCACCCGCTCCGCCCGTGTGAACAAGGGTCTCGTCGATGTCGAACAGGACGGCCAGAGGTTTCTTCATGCTGCCGTCTTACCTGGCAGAACCGAAGGATGCCCGGTAAGCGTCCAGAAGACCGGTCGCGTCCGCTCACGAACTGTTCACCCCGCTGTCGGAGGCACGGCCTAGCGTGGGCGTCATGGCATTCGACGAGGCGGATATCCGCGACGTGATCAGCGCTCACGAGACCGGCTTGGCGCTTCCGGGCGTCTTGAGTGTGCGTCCGGGGTTCGTCTTCCGCGACGGGTGGATCACCGCCGAGTCAGCCGTCGTCGTGACGGTGACGGCACCCGTCGAAGCTCTCCCGAAGAGCATCGGCGGCATCCCCGTCGACGTCCGCGTCGCATCGGAGCGCAAGGCGATGCAGCTTCAGGATCCAGCGCGCTACGCCCGCGAGATCGGCCCAGCCCCCGACTTCGGTGCCGTTCCGTTCTTCGACGCCGAGAGGGTGGTCGATGGCGGCTCGCTCGTTCCCTTCGCGACACTCGCGCGACCTGAGGTGTCCAAGCCCGAGCTGGCCTATACGCCCGCTCCCGGCGCCAGCCTCGCACCGGTCGACGTCAGCACCTCAATCGTGCTGAGCGCCAGCCCGGACTCCGGCTGGCAGGTGTTGTCGGCATTCCTGAAGGAGACGACCGCCACCCTCACCGTCTCGATGTACGACTTCACCTCGGCGCACATCCTCGCGACGGTCGAGAGTGCGCTCGCGGGCAAGACGGTTAAGCTCACGCTGGACCACCCCGCGAAGAATCCCACGGCCGACCAGACCGACGAACAGACGGTCGCGGCCCTCGAGAGGGCCTTCGGCCGCGACCTCACGCAGGCGTGGGCGCTCGAGCGGATGGACCCGCTCGCGGCCGCCTGGATTTTTCCCACGGCCTATCACATCAAGGTCGCCGTTCGAGACAGTTCTGTCGTCTGGCTGTCGAGTGGCAATTGGAACAACTCGAACCAGCCCGACATCGATCCCGTCACGACACCGGGAGACTCCACAGCCGCGCGTTCGGGCGACCGCGATTGGCACGTCGTCATCTCCGACCGAGGGCTCGCGAAGACCTTCGAGGCGTTCCTGCTCAACGATCTCGCGATCGCGGGCTCGCACGACGTCGCCCCCGGCGTCGCACGATTCGAGGTCGACGAGCCCGCCGTCGTCGACAGTCGCGTCGAGACCCCGCCGTTCGCCGAGTTCTTCGCGCAGACCACCGTCACCGACACGACCCGCATCACGCCGCTCCTGACCCCTGATCCCGGCGTCTACGTCGGAGCCGTGACCGACCTCGTGTCGAGCGCTGCGACCAGCCTGCACCTGCAGTTCCAGTACATCGAGCTGCCCAAGACGGCTACGGCGGCGACCCAGGCCTTTAGCGATCTCGTCCAGGCTGTTATCGCCCGCCAGAAGGCCGGCGTCGACGTGAAGATCATCATGAGCGAGTACGAGACGGCCGGCTACCTTGAGCAACTACAGGCCGCGGGGCTCGACGTCACCGCCGCGGTGAAAATCCAGAACAACGTGCACAACAAGGGCATCGTGGTCGATGGTCAGCGCGTTCTGGTGAGCAGCCAGAACTGGTCGGGTGCGGGCGTGCTCTCGAACCGCGACGCCGGCGTCATCCTGGAGAGCGCTGATGCCGCGGCCTACTTCGACAGGGTGTTCCTGCACGACTGGGAGCACCTCGCGACGCAGAAGGCGAGCACCGACTGATGCGCCTGCTCCTTCTTCGGCACGGTCAGACGCCGGCCAACGTCCTAGGCCAGCTCGACACGGCCGTGCCGGGAGCCCCACTGACCGACCTCGGCCAGAAGCAGGCCGCTGCCGTCCCCGTGGGCCTGGCCCGGTTCGCACCGATCGAGACCATCACGGTCTCCACGCTGATCCGAACGCAGCTGACGGCGGCTCCGGTCGCCGCGACCCTCGGCATCGATCCGGTGATTCTTGATGGGCTCAAGGAGATCCAGGCCGGCGACCTCGAGATGCGCAACGATCCCGAGTCGCAGGGGCTCTACAACTCCACCGCGTTCGCCTGGGCCGAGGGCGACCTCGACCTCCGCATGCCGGGGGCCGAGAACGGCCACGAGTTCTTCGAGCGCTTCGACGCAGCCGTCGCCGAAGTCGAGGCTCGCGGGGGAGCGACAGCCCTGATCGTGAGTCACGGCGCCGCGATCCGCACCTGGGCGGCGGCCCGAGGTACCCACACCGACGGCCGCTTCGCCGGGAGCCATCAGCTCGACAACACCGGTCTGGCCGTCCTCGAGTCCACGGGTCGTCGCGGCGAGAGACCGGGCCGCTGGAACCTCGTCGACTGGATCGGCACGCCCGTCGGCGGCGAGCAGCTCCACGACCGCGTCGCCGAAGACCCCACCGGCAGCGGGCTCGAGTAGAGCAGCCCCCGCGGAAGGCCATACTGGAGGGGATGCCGTCGACCGCTCCCACCTCCCAGGCTCTCGCGCTTCTCGTGGCCGGCTGCTTCTTCATGGAGAACCTCGACTCGACGATCGTCACCACCGCGGTG
>JAODMX010000395.1 GCA_025464735.1 Frondihabitans sp.
GGCCGCCCCCGACGACGTTCTCCTGTGCCCCGACAGCGAGGCCATCCTGGTTCGCACCAACGAGTCGGGTCTCTAGCCGCCTCGGATCCTGACTGGCCGGTCGACCCCGTAGACTCTTTCTCGCGAATGGGTCGGCAAGACGGTCGCGTCGCGAGCCCTCGGGTTCGCGCCGAGGAACGTCCGGGCTCCACAGAGCAGGGCGGTGGGTAACACCCACCCGGGGTAACCCGCGAGACAGTGCAACAGAAAGCAGACCGCCACGTGCTCGCCTTCGGGCAGGCACGGGGTAAGGGTGAAACGGTGGTGTAAGAGACCACCAGCGGTTCGGGTGACCGACCGGCTATGTAAACCTCGCCCGGAGCAAGGTCAGACAGGGAACGCTCGAGGCGGCTCGCCGAGTTCCCGGGTAGACCGCTGGAGCGCTGCGGCAACGTAGCGCCGAGATAGATGGCCGTCCACGGCGGCGTGCACGCACGTCGCCCGGACAGAACCCGGCGTAGTAGCCGGCCCATTCGCGCCCTGGCACCTGACGTGTGCGCCGCAACAAGTACGCCCTCGTGCATTGAGTACGAACTAGTTACTCCTTCACGCGCATTCGCGTACTTCCCCGGCCGCAGTGCGCCGCAGAGGCGGCGGCGCACCAAACGGTTCAGAACGCCGGCTTGCTCTCCGACGCCAGCGCGGCTGCGCCCAGGATCCCGGCGTTGTTGCGGAGCTTTGCCGGCACGATCTCGGCTCGCAGCGACAGCAGCGGGAGGAACTCCTCGTATTGCTTAGAGACGCCCCCGCCGACGATGATCAGCCGGGGGTACAGCAGCGCTTCGAGGCGCGAGTAGTACTTCTGCAGGCGCTTCGCCCAATGCTTCCAGGAGAGGTCATCGCGCTCCTTGGCGGCGAAGGAGGCTTTGGTCTCGTAGTCCTTGCCCTCGATCTCCAGGTGTCCGAGTTCGGCGTTGACGATGAGCACGCCATCGTTGATCAGGGCCGTTCCGATGCCGGTGCCGAGGGTTGTCATGATGACGAGTCCCGCCACGCCTTTCGCGGCGCCGTAGCGCGCTTCCGCGTAACCGGCGGCGTCGGCGTCGTTCACGAAGTGGATCTCGCGGCCGAGGGTCCTCTCGAAGAGTTTCTCTGCCTCGAAGTCGATCCACTTCTTCGACACGTTCGCGGCCGACAGCGTCTTACCGTCCTGGATCGCGGCGGGGAAGCACACGCCCACGTGCAAGTGGGCCGTGTCGCCGCCGAGTTCGTCGAGGATCTCCTTGACAACCGCGACGATCGTTTCGGGCTCTCCGCCTTCGGGCGTCGGCTTCTTGAGCCGTTCGGTGAGGAGTTCACCGGACTCGACGTCGACGATAGCGCCCTTGATGCCGGTGCCGCCGATGTCGATTCCCACTGCCTTGGTAACCACTTGGTGAACCTCTCTCGATTGGTGGGTCAGGTCGTGTAGCCGGTTAGGCCACGTATCCGGTCAGGACAGTGGCGCCCCGCTCGGTCACGACGAGTGTGTGTTCGAACTGAGCTGTCAGGGATTTGTCTCGGGTCGTCACGGTCCAGTCGTCGGCCCAGATGTCGGCCTCCACGGATCCGAGGGTGAGCATCGGCTCGATCGTGAAGACCATGCCGGGCTCCATGACGTCGTCGTACTGTGGCGCGTCGTAGTGCGGGATGATCAGTCCGGAGTGGAAGGCCCGCCCGACCCCGTGGCCGGTGTAGTCGCGGACCACGCCGTAGCCGAAGCGTGCGGCGTACATCTCGATGGCGCGACCGATGACGTTCACCTGACGGCCCGGAGCGACGGCCTTGACGCCGCGATCAAGGGCCAGTCTGGTGCGCTCGACGAGGTCGACTGCGGCCTGGGCGGCGGATCCGACCACGAACGTCCGATTGGTGTCGCCGTGCACGCCGTTTTTGAAAGCGGTGATGTCGATGTTGATGATGTCGCCGTCGAGGAGCACGGTGTCGTCGGGGATGCCGTGGCAGATGACCTCGTTCACCGAGGTACACACCGACTTGGGGAACCCGCGGTAGCCGAGAGTCGATGGGTACGCGTCGTGCGCAACCACGTAGTCGTGGGCGACCCGGTCGAGTTCGTCGGTGGTGACACCGGGACGAATGGCTGCCGCAACGGCGGTGATCGCGTCGGACGCGATACGCCCGCTCTCGGCAATCAATGCGATCGTCGCGGCGTCGTAGACGTCGCCTCCGTGGTACTCGGCCGGCGCGGCTTTGCCGACATACTCGGGACGCGGAATTGTCGGCGGGACCGGACGCTGCGGCGAGATCCGGCCGGGGGTCAGATGACCGTGTGAATCCCGGGGCATGCTGTCCAGCTTAGACGGCTGGCTCCGACCGGCGAACGCAGCTCGCCTCAACTTCCGTCGGGGAACCCGCCACGGTGCAGAAGGACCGGATGGTGGGGGAGCCGGCCCGCAGGATCCGACACGAATGCTTCCGTCAACCTCTGGTAGCGCCCCTGGGTGCGCCACAGGCCGGGGCGCGGCGAGAGCGCCGCTGGCAGCGCGGGCGAGGCCAGCACATCGTGCAGGGCCGCTTCGAGCTCCCCGAGGGCGGGCGCGCCGACGCGACCGGACCAGTCCGATTCGACGACCCCGAGGATCCTGCGGTCGGCCTCACGCACCAACTCACCCTCCGCAGTCAGCGCGACGCTAGGCCCGGGAAGCGTTTCAGCAAGGCCTCCTCGTGCCAAAAATCTCACGGACGCGTCCACCGCCTCGCGAGAGACACCGGTCGCGAGCGGGAGGTCGCGCAGACGGCGTGGTTCCGGGCCAAGGATCCGAAGAACGTTCGCCCCGATCGCCAGGGAGAGCTCGCTGCGTTCCTCGTAGTCGAGCGTGAACTGCTGCACGGCTCGTGACAGGTCACCCGCTAGTCCCTCGGCGGGTGCCGACGAGGTCGTGCGTCGGGGCATTCGCATTCCGTCCGCGTACGTCACTATCGGCATAAACCGGAAGGTGGGCCGGCCGAGTAGTGAGCTGACGTGATCGAGGGCGCCGAGCACGCGTCCGATTGTCTCGTCGCCGAAATCCTGTCGCCAGCCATCGTCGAACGTGGCGTCAATCTCCTGCCACACTCGGAGGGCCACGTGACCACCTCGCGTCAGTCGGATGTTGCCATCGACCTCATAGAGGTAACCCCAGCCCAGGAGGCCACTGACGTTGCCGCCTGTGCCTGCGAGGGACTTCCGCGGCACACCGTCGCGCGGAACTATTCGCAGCACGTTCTCCCACATCACCCGCGATACGAGCCACGGCGGCTTGATCGGCCTGCCGTTGACCACGGGCGCGGGAGGCCCGCCGCGACCGAAGAGGGAGGTCTGGTGCGGCATCCACGCTTCGAACATGTTGTCGAAAGCGATCGTGTGCGCCACGAGCACCTGTGACAGGAGGCTGCCGATCCCGGGCCGGTCGTCCATGCTCCCAGTATGCTGCGGGCATGGCTGACGAATTCTGGTTCAACACGAAAACCCATCGGGTCGAGGAGGGCATGATCTCTCCCGCAGTCGACCGCGCCGGGCCGTACGCCACTCGCGCCGAAGCCGAGAACGCTCTCGCGCAGATCAAGGCGAACAGCGAGAAGTGGGCCGCGGAGGACGCGGAGAACGACTAGGCGGAACACCCTTTTTCGGCCGGGGTGCCACCGCCGCGGCGCTGGGAGACCGGCCAAAACCGCGGTTGCCCGCCGCGGCTACAAGCCGGTGGGCCGGTAGGTGATCGGCAGGCGGCGGTCGCGACCGAACGCCATGCCGGAGATCTTCGGGCCGATCGCGCCCTGGCGGCGCTTCCACTCGGACCGGTCGACCAGCTTCGTCACGTCGGCAACCGTCGACTCGTCGTAGCCGAGCGCCACGACGTCGGCGGCGCCGAGCGCGCGGGTGATGTAGGCGTCGAGGATCCCGTCGAGCACCTCGTACGGCGGCAAGGTATCTTCGTCGACCTGCCCCGGCCGCAGCTCTGCGGAGGGCGGTTTCGTGATGGAGTTCGAGGGGATCGGCTCGGTCTCGCTCCGCAACGCGGCGAGCGAGTTGCGCCACCGGGCTAGCTCCCAGACCATGGTCTTCGGCACATCTTTGATCGGAGCGAAGCCGCCCACCGAGTCGCCGTAGATGGTCGAGTAGCCGACCGACAGCTCCGTCTTGTTGCCGGTGGTGAGCACCAGGTGGCCGTCGAGATTCGAGAGACCCATCAGGATGAGGGCGCGCGCCCTGGCCTGGACGTTCTCGGCAGCGAGACCGGTCAGCTTCAACTGGCGTTCGAAGGGTTCGACGAGATCGGCGATGGGCTCGACGCTGTAGTGGACTCCGATGCGTTCGGCGACGTCGTCGGCGTCGCTGCGCGAGTGATCGGATGACCACTGGGAGGGCATCGACACGCCGTAGACCCGGTCCGCGCCGATCGCATCGGCTGCGATCGAGGCGCAGACGGCGGAGTCGATCCCGCCGGAGAGCCCGAGGATGACCGAACGGAAGCCGTTCTTCTGGACATAGTCGCGCGTGCCGACGACGAGCGCATTCCAGAGCTGTTCGCGGTCGTCGGGAAGCTCCGCGATGTCGGGCGACAGCGCGTTGTATTGGCCGAACGCCCTGGCCGAAATCGAGGTGCGGCGGATGCCGTCGGGGAGT
>JAODMX010000436.1 GCA_025464735.1 Frondihabitans sp.
CTCGCGGCGGCCGGCGTGCCGATCCTGGGCACCACGCCCGACGCGATCGACTCGGCGGAGGAGCGCGGGCTCTTCTCGAAGATCCTGGACGAGGGCGGCCTGACCGCCCCGAAGAACGGCACTGGAGTCGACTACGAGACGGCTGTCGCCGTGGCGGACGAGATCGGCTACCCGGTGCTCGTGCGCCCGTCATACGTCCTCGGCGGCCGCGGCATGGAGATCGTCTACTCGTCCGAGCTCCTCGCCGACTACTTCGCCCGCGTCAAAGACCAGGTGATCATCGGACCGGGTCAGCCGCTCCTGGTCGACCGCTTCCTCGACGATGCGGTGGAGATCGATGTCGACGCCCTCTACGACGGCACCGAGCTCTACATCGGCGGAATCATGGAGCACATCGAGGAGGCCGGCATCCACTCCGGCGACTCGAGCTGCACGCTCCCGCCGGTCACGCTCGGCAAGGGCGAGATCGACCGGGTCCGCGAGGCGACGCTGAAGATCGCCCAGGGTATCGGTGTCGCAGGGCTCCTGAACGTGCAGTTTGCCATCGCCGCGGGTGTCCTCTACGTCCTGGAGGCGAACCCGCGTGCGAGTCGCACGGTGCCATTCGTTTCTAAAGCGCTCGGCATCCCGCTCGCCAAGGCCGCCTCGCTCATCATGGTCGGGCAGTCCATCCGCGACCTTGTCGACTCGGGTCTCCTTCCCGCGGACGACGGATCCGATGTGCCCCTCGACTCGCCGATCTCCGTCAAGGAGGCGGTGCTCCCGTTCAAGCGCTTCCGCACGAAAGACGGCCAGGTCGTCGACAGCGTGCTCAGCCCCGAGATGCGCTCCACCGGCGAGGTCATGGGCATCGACCGCGACTTCCCGCGGGCCTTCGCCAAGAGCCAGACGGCAGCCTACGGCGGCCTCCCAACCTCCGGGGTCGCGTTCGTGAGCGTTGCCGACCGCGACAAGCGCGCCATCGTCCTGCCCGTGCTGCGCCTCCAGCAGCTCGGCTTCGAGATCATCGCCACCGAAGGTACGGCGACGGTCCTCACCCGCAACGGGATCCCGACCCGCATCGTCGGCAAGTACTCCGAGGGTGGCGAGTCGGTCGTCGACCTCATCAACCGCGACGAGGTCGACCTCGTGATCAACACGCCGTCAGGCTCCTCCGGCCGAGCCGATGGCTACGAGATCCGAGCCGCGACGGTCGGCGCCGACAAAGCACTCTTCACGACGATGGCCCAGCTGGCCGCAGCTGTCGCGTCGATCGAGACCATCCACAACCCGTACGAAGTCACGAGCCTTCAGGACTATGCGCTGGAACGGGAGAAACGCAAGTGAGCGCGCTCGCTCTCGATGATGGAGCGGCCGGAGGCGATCGGCCGGCCTTCGGCGAGCGGCTCGCCACCGCGTTCGGCCGCTACGGCCACCTCTGCGTCGGCATCGATCCGCACCCCTATCTTCTCGAGGAGTGGGGCCTTCCGGTCTCGGCCGACGGTGCGCGCGAGTTCGGTCTTCGGGTGCTCGACGCGGCCGCGGGAGTCGCCCCGATCGTCAAGCCGCAGGTTGCCTTCTTCGAAAGATATGGGTCGGCAGGCTTCCGGGCCCTCGAAGCTGTTCTCGACCGTGCGCGCGAGACGGATCTCCTTGTGCTTGCCGACGCGAAGCGCGGCGACATCGGATCCACGATGGATTCCTACGCCGCAGCCTGGTTCGACGAAGAGTCCCCGTTGCGAGCAGACGCCGTGACCATTGCCGCCTATCAGGGTCTCGGGGCGAACGCCGGCTTCATCGCGAAGGCGCGTGCAACCGACAACGGCGTTTTCGTGCTGGCCGCCACATCCAATCCAGAAGCGAAGGCGACTCAGACCGCGATTCTCGCTACGGGATCCACCGTGGCCAAAGGTATCGTCGGTGATGTGCACCACGAAAACCTCGCCGCCGATGCCGAGAACGCGGCGCTCGGATCGATCGGGGTTGTCCTCGGCGCGACGCTCGATCTGAGCGATTTCGGAATCGACGCCTCCCAGCTCGTCGCCACGCCGATCCTCGCCCCCGGCTTCGGCGAACAAGGGGCGCTCTACTCCGACGTCCGCCGTCTCTACGGTGCGGCCGCCGGCAACGTGCTGGTATCAGCCTCCAGGTCGCTCGTCCGCGAGGGTCCCGCAACCGTCGTCGGCGCCATCCGGCAAGCCTCGAGCGAGGTGTCCGCATGCCTCGCATGACCCCACCGCCCGTCGATCGGGCCGCTGCCGCCAAGGCCGCGGTCGCCGCCCGACGGGCCCGGGCCGAGGTCAAGCGCGACGTCGCCGAGCGACGACGCACGGCTCTCGAGGTCGCCGACACGGGCTGGACCGCGGAGGCCACCGCACCCGAGGCCACCCTCCGCGTGCGCGAACTCCTCACGAGCATCCCCGGCATCGGCCCCACTCGCGTTGTCCGCATCATGGAAGACCTCGGAATCGCAGGATCCAAACGCGTCGGCGGCCTCGGCGTGCGTCAGCGCGTCATCCTGGGTGATTGGCTCTCCCACCGTGAGGCCAAGGGGCGGCTCCGGTCGCGTCTCGTGGTCCTCGCCGGCCCGACGGCCGTGGGCAAGGGGACGGTGTCGAGCTACATCCGCGAGAACTACCCCGACGTCCACCTCTCCGTCTCGGCGACCACGCGTCCGCCGCGGCCGGGTGAGATCGACGGCGTGCACTACTACTTCGTCGACGACGACGAATTCGATCGCATGATCCGCGATCGCGAGCTCCTGGAGTACGCAACGGTGCACAACTCCCACCGCTACGGCACTCCACGACCGCCCATCGACGCAGCGCTCGACCGCGGCCGGAGCGTCCTGCTGGAGATCGACCTGCAGGGCGCGCGCCAGGTTCGGGCCGTCATGCCCGAGGCCACGCTGGTGTTCCTGCTGCCTCCGACCTGGGAAGAGCTCGTGCGCCGCCTCATCGGCCGCGGCACCGAAGACAAGGCCGAACAACAGCGCCGCCTCGAAACCGCGAAGGTCGAATTGGCGGCTCAGGACGAGTTCGACGTCAAGATCGTGAACAACGACGTCAGCGAAGCCGCGCAAGAGGTCGTAGACTTGATGGCACTGCCCGCAGCGCATTCGAAGTCCGCGCGGGCTCACAAAGCTTAGGAGGCACCATGGCCGACAGAAACAAGGGCATCATCGACCCGCCCATCGACGACCTGCTCTCGAAGGTCGAGTCGAAGTACGCACTCGTCATCTTCGCGTCGAAGCGCGCGCGCCAGATCAACGACTACTACGCCGACCTCCACGAGGGCTCCCTCTTCGACAACGTCGGGCCCCTCGTCGACTCGACGATCGACGACAAGCCGCTCTCGGTCGCCATGCACGAGATCAACGAAGACAAGCTGATCGCGAAGGCCCTCGAGGTCGTCCCCGAGTAACCTCCAGCGCGCAGAAGGGCGGTCCCGACTCAGTGTCGGGGCCGCCCTTCTGCATGCCTGCGGCCGGTCGGGCGCAGGATCGGCCACGCGACGGGCGCTCGATCGTCGGTCGAAAGCAGGCCCGCGAGCCAATCGTCCTCAAGACCCTGCCTCCCTGAGGCGCCGAGGCGAGCGACACCTTCGAAGCGGAATCCGAGCTTCTGTGCGACTCTGGCCGAGGCGACGTTGCCACCGAACGCGCGCCAGGTGAGGCGCAGCAGGCCAAGACCCGCAGGATCCGGCTCGAACGCGAACGAGACGACCTCGCGTCCCGCTTCGGGCAGCAGACCTTGTCCGCGAAACTCCGGCGCCATCCAGAAGCCGATTTCGCCTCGGCCCTCTCCCTTGATTTCGACGCCGATGACGCCGGCGAAGGCGCCATCCGTCTCGACGGCCCAGGTCGCGATCCTGCCGGTCAACCAGCCGTTCTCGCAGTAGTCGTGCACGTAGTCGAGAGCGTCCTGCACGCCGTAAGGGACCGGAATCGGTACTCGAGCCTGCAGCTCCGGATCCTGACATGCCGCAGTGATCGCCGCGACATCGCCGTCGTGGGGCGCCCGGAGCGTGAGTCGCTCGGTGCGAAGTTCCACTTTCTCCATGATCATCGACGCTACCGGCATGCCTGCCCCAGCCCGGGATGCGCGCCCGCACCGCGCGCTGCACCCCGTTCCGCGCGAGGAACCCCCGCGCGGCAGGGCTGCTCGCCCGAGCGGGGGTGCAGGCGAGACGGACGGAGGTGCGGGCAGCGCGGAACGGGGTGCGGGCATGCGTCGGCGGAAGACGACCGCCCGGGGAGTGTCGGTGGGTCGGCGCTAGAGTTGTGACGTCGCCGGGGCTCTGCCCGCGGCCCCTGTCCCGCACCGTCTCCTGAGGAATTCCGTGACTTCTGCCCTCCGTCTCTTCACTTCCGAGTCCGTCACCGAGGGGCACCCCGACAAGATCTGCGACCAGATCTCCGATCGCATCCTCGACGCTCTGCTGACGGAAGATCCGCACAGCCGCGTCGCCGTCGAAACTCTCGTCACCACGGGCCTCGTACATGTTGCGGGCGAGGTCACGACCACCGGCTACGTCGACATTCCGACGATCGTGCGAGACCTGATCACCGGCATCGGCTACAACGACTCCTCGGTCAGTTTCGACGGTCGCACCTGCGGTGTCGAGGTCTCGATCGGTGCGCAGTCGCCCGACATCGCGCAGGGCGTCGACCAGGCGCTGGAGGCTCGCACCGGTCAGACGACCGACGACGCACTCAGCCTTCAGGGCGCTGGCGACCAGGGCATCATGTTCGGCTTCGCCACCACCGAGACGCCCCAGCTCATGCCGCTGCCGATCTGGCTCGCCCACCGTCTTGCCGAGCGCCTCGCCTTCGTGCGAAAAGACGGCATCCTCTCCTACCTCCGGCCCGATGGCAAAACCCAGGTCACAGTCGGCTACGACGGATACGAGCCGAAGACCATCGACACCGTCGTGCTGTCCACGCAGCACGCACCGAGCGTGTCGATGGAGCAGCTCGAGCGCGAGGTCATCGAGCACGTCATCCGGCCCGTGCTCGCCGACGAGGCTCCCGGGCTCGACACGACAGCAACGAAATTCATCATCAACCCCACTGGCCGCTTCGAGATCGGAGGCCCGCAGGGCGACGCCGGGCTCACCGGTCGCAAGGTCATCGTCGACACCTACGGCGGCGCGTCCCGCCACGGCGGCGGCGCGTTCTCGGGCAAAGACCCGTCGAAAGTCGACCGCTCCGCCGCCTACGCCATGCGCTGGGTCGCGAAAAACGCCGTGGCCGCCGGGTTCGCCGAGCGCCTCGAGGTCCAGATCGCCTACGCCATCGGCCGCGCCGCACCAGTCGGCCTGTACGTCGAGACCTTCGACACCGGTCATGTCTCCAACGACGTCATCATCGAAGCGATCACGACGGTCTTCGATCTTCGTCCGGCCGCGATCATCCGTGACCTCGACCTCCTCCGGCCCATCTACGGTCAGACCTCGACCTACGGTCATTTCGGTCGCGAACTCCCCGACTTCACCTGGGAACGCCTCGACCGCGTCGACGCCCTCCGCGCAGCGGCCGGCCTCTAAGGGGCGATTCCGTGGCCCGAGCTGTAGCGCGGGTGCTGGTCGACACTCCGCTCCCGCAGCTCGACCGGCTGTTCGACTACGCCGTGCCCGAGCGCTTCCGCGCCGAGATCGGGCCGGGCATGCGGGTCAAGGTTCCGCTGCGCTCCGCGGGTCGCGTTGCCGACGGCTTCGTCGTCGAGGTGGCGGAGACGAGCGAGCACGAAGGGTCGCTGAGCGAGATCGAAGACCTCGTCTCGACCGTGCCCGTGCTGGCGCCGGAGGTCTGGCGGCTGGCCAGGGCTCTGGCCGATCGGGCAGGCGGCTCCGCGAGCGACGTCCTTCGACTGGCCGTGCCCACCCGCCAGGTGCGGGTCGAGAAGGCGTGGCTGGCGGCCCGCGCGGCGCCGGCCGAGGCATCAGCGGCACAGCCGACCGGTGACCCGGCAGAGCGAGAAAGCGCCGCAGAGAGCGAAGGCGACCCAGAGGATCCTGAGCTCTCCCGCTTTGGTGTCGCGGCCTACCGCTCGGTCGATTTGCTGTCGGCCGTCGCGAATCGGGCGCGCCTGGCCCTCGACGCCGTGCCGCTCCTCGTCGAGCTGCCCGGCGGTCTCTGGGTCGGCCAGTGGGCCGTCACCCTCGCCGAACTTGCCGCCGCCACGCTCGGTCGAGGGGAGAACGCGATCCTCGCAGTTCCCGACTATCGCGACCAGGAGCAGCTGGTGCTCGCTCTCGAGGCCGTCCTGCCGCAGAAGTCCGTGGTGCGACTCGACTCGAAACAGTCCAACCCCGACCGGTACCGGGCACTGCTCCGGGCTCGCGGCACCGAGCCCCTGGTGCTCGTCGGCAACCGATCGGTCCTCCTCGCCCCGTCGGCGGCCCTCGGTCTGATCGCCGTCTGGGACGATGGTGATCCTCTGTTCTCCGAGCCGCTCAGCCCCTACGTCCACGCTCGCGACACAGCGCTCCTCCGCTGCGAGCAGCAGAAGCCTGCCCTCGTCTTCGCCGGCCACGCCCGCAGCACCGACGTGCAGCGTCTTGTCGAGATCGGGTGGCTCACCGAGGTGACCCCCGATCCGAGGTATCAGCCGAGGGTCATCCCGACCACGCATCAGGGTTCGCGCGAGGGGTTCGCGGCCAACGCCCGGATCCCGTCCGCGGCCTGGGCCGAGGCCAAGGCCGGGGTCGAGTTCGGGCCCGTGCTGGTACAGGTGGCTCACCCGGGGTATGCCCCACGACTCGCCTGCGCCGAGTGCGCCGACACCGCCCGGTGTCGACGCTGCAGCGGCCCCCTGCAGAAGAAGAACGCGGCCGCCACACCGGCTTGCGCCTGGTGCGGCGCCCTCGCCATCGACTGGCGCTGCAGCACCTGCGAGAACACGACCATGCGCACGGTCGGCACCGGTGCGGGGCGGACCGCCGACGAGCTCGGGCGCGCTTTCCCGGGTGTCAAGGTGATCGTCTCCGACGGAACCCGCTCGCTCACCCGCATCGACGACGAGCCGGCCATCGTCGTCGCGACTCGAGGTGCCGAACCCATCGCCCCGGGCGGCTACCGCGCGACCCTCCTCCTCGACGGCGAACGGATGCTCGCCCGCGAGAGCCTGCGCGTCGCCGAAGACTGCCTGCGCTGGTGGGCCGACGCCACAGCCCTCACGGCACGCCGCGCACCCATCTTCCTGGTCGGGGTCGGGGGAGCCCTGGCATCCGCTCTCTCCACCTGGAACCTCGCCCGCTTCGCTTCCTCCGAGCTCGCCGACCGCCGGCTCCTGCGCTTCCCACCAGCGATCCGGGTCGCCACCCTGACCGGTCAGACGGCGACCGTGGAGCGTGCGCTGGCCGATCTGCCCGACGACATCCGGGCCGAAACCCTCGGCCCCGTCGATGTCGAGGGCGGCACCGTGCGGGCCATCGTTCGCTTCGACTTCGCCCGCGGGGCGGAGGTCGCCTCCCTGCTCCGCGGCCAGGTCATCCGAGCGGCAACCGACCGCCGACGCATCCCGGGCGACCCTCGCGGTTCGAACCCGCGCCGCGCCGTCCCTACACTCAAGGTGCGGTTCGACGACGTCGAGCCGTTCACCGATTGATTCAGGAATCCTTGTGCGCCTCGTCTTCGCAGGCAGCCCCGCTGCCGCAGTCCCGTCCCTCCGTGCCCTCGCGGGGAGCTCGCACGATGTGGTGGCCGTGCTCACCCGCGACGACACTCCGCAGGGGCGCAAACGAACTCTGACACCGACCCCCGTGGCCGCCGCTGCCGACGAACTCGGTCTTCCCGTGATCAAGACACGCCGAATCACCGAGGAGGTGACGGCCGCGATCGCCGCAACAGAGGCCGACCTCGGCGTCATCGTCGCGTATGGCGCGCTCCTCCGCGAACCGCTGCTCTCCACCCCCCGGCTCGGCTGGATCAACCTCCACTTCTCGTTGCTGCCCCGCTGGCGCGGCGCGGCGCCCGTCCAACGCGCCCTGATCGCCGGCGACGCGTCGACCGGAGCGATGGTCTTCCAGCTCGTCGCCGAACTCGACGCGGGTGTCGTGCACGGCACTCTTCTGCGGGACCTCGACGGCGACGAGACGGCCGGCTTCCTGCTCGACGAGCTCTCCCAGACCGGTGCCGCGCTGCTTTCCGGCGTCGTCGATTCACTTGCCGCCGGCACGTCCGAGCCGATGGCCCAGACGGGCGAGGTGACCCTCGCGCCGAAGCTGACCCTCGACGACGGCCTCCTCGACTTCACACAGTCGGCCGATGTCGTCGTCAATCGCTACCGCGGCGTAACTCCGGAGCCGGGAGCATTCTCAGAGATCGGAGGTGTCCGCCTCAAGATCCTCGATCTGCGACGCGCTGACCGTGTCGGCACCTCCGCTGACACGTTCCCCGACCTGACCGCCACAGGCGCGAAGCCCGTCCGCACTGCCGGCGCCGCTTCCGGCCAGGCGGAGCCTCCGCTCGCCCCGGGTCGGGTCGTCCTCGCGGGTCGCCGCGTGCTGGTCGGTACCGCCACCGACGCCGTCGAACTCGTCGCGGTCCAACCGGCCGGCAAGAAACTCATGCCGGCGGCCGACTGGATCCGAGGCGTTCCCGACCGCGAATCACTCCGGTTCGACGAGGTCACCTCATGAGCGGCGTCCAGCCGGCGCGTCGCGTCGCGCTCGACGTGATCCGGGCCGTCGAGCACGACGACGCCTACGCCAACCTGCTGCTCCCGCAGCGCATCCAGCGCGCTCGGCTCTCGACCCAGGACGCGGGTCTCGCCACCGAGCTCACCTACGGCACCCTGCGCATGATGGGGTACTACGACCGGGTCATCTCCCTCGCCGCACGACGCCCGACCGAGAAAATCGACCCAGCCCTCCTCGATGTGCTGCGCCTGGCGACCCATCAACTCCTTGCGACGCGGGTGCCGAGTCACGCCGCCGTCGACGAATCCGTCTCCCAAGCCCGCGAGGTCGGCTCCCGCTCCGGCACCGGTTTCGTCAATGGGGTCCTGCGCACTATCTCGCGCTCGACACCGGGGGAGTGGCGCGAGCGGGTGCTGGCCGACACGACCTCGACCGACGACCGGCTCGCAGCCGAGTTCTCCCACCCCGAGTGGGTTGTGCGCGCGTTCCGCGGTGCCCTGGCCGTCGAAGGCCGAGCGGACGAGCTCGACGCGCTTCTCGCTGCCGACAACGAGCCGGCGCGAGTGAGTCTCGCGGCGCTCCCGGGGCTTGCTCTCGCCGGGGAGGTGACCGGTGCGGATCCGGGGCGCTTCTCACCCGTCGCCGCCACCGCACCCGCCGGAGATCCTGCCTCGCTGCCTCTCGTGCGCGCCGGCAAGGTTCGAGTTCAAGATGAAGGTTCGCAGCTTGCGGCGCTGGCACTATCGCGCTCGACTCCGATCCGCGAGGGCGAGCTCTGGCTTGACATGTGCGCGGGCCCCGGAGGCAAGGCGGCACTTCTGGCCGCGGAAGCACGGGAGGGCGGTGCGCGGCTCGTGGCCAACGAACTCGTGCCCGCTCGTGTGGGCCTCGTGCGACAGGCGCTGGAAGCCGGGGGAGCCGGAGCGGACGTGCGCCAAGGTGACGCCACCCTGATCGGCTCAGCCGAGCCCGAGGTTTACGACCGGATCCTGCTCGATGCTCCCTGTACGGGGCTCGGTGCCCTCCGGCGCCGACCGGAGGCGCGCTGGCGCAAGAGGCCGCGCGATGTCGCCGAGCTGACCGGACTTCAGTCACAGCTCTTCGCGTCGGCCCTCGCTGCGCTTGTCCCCGGCGGCACCCTCGCGTACGTGACCTGCTCGCCGCACACGGCCGAGACCCGAGCCATCGTCGAATCCGGGCTCAAGGCCTGGCGGCGCGACTCGAGCGCGGCGACGGTCGAGGTGCTGGACGCGTCTGCTGTTCTGGCCGACATCGCGATCGCGCCCCTCGACCTCGGTGCTGGCCCCTTCGCCCAGCTCTGGCCACATCGCCACGGCACCGACGCCATGTTCATCGCTCTCCTTCGCAAGGGGAAGTAGGTCGCGTTCGTTCTGCCCATGCAGAACTCCACAATTCGCCCTCACTCGCGAAGGTGAGTGGCGTGTCCTGGAGTTCTGTCGCCCAGCGCTCGCTCCAGCGCCACCACGACTCCACAATTCACCCGCGAACGCGAACGCGAAAGTGAGTGGCGTGTCGTGGAGTCGTGCTGTCGCGAACCGACCGCCACAGCACGCCCGATAGACTCGCCAAGTGCCAGTTCGCATCAGCCCCAGCATCCTGTCGGCCGACTTCGTCAACCTCGAACGCGACCTGAATCGCATCACGACCGCCGACCTCGTTCACGTCGATGTGATGGACAATCACTTCGTTCCGAACCTCACGCTCGGTCTGCCGATCGTCCAGCGCATCCAGGAGGTCAGTCCGCTTCCTCTCGATGTGCACCTGATGATCGACGACGCCGACCGCTGGGCCCCGAAGTACGCCGAGACGGGCGCCTTTTCCGTCACGTTCCCCGCCGAGGCCACAGCAGACCCGAAGACTCTTGCGCGAGCGATCCGCGGCGCCGGAGCCCGCGCCGCCGTGGCCGTGAAGCCGGGCACGGCCATCGAACCGTGGCTCGAGCTGCTCGACGAGATCGACATGATCCTGGTGATGACAGTCGAGCCCGGGTTCGGCGGCCAGTCGTTCATCGACAACACGATGCCGAAACTCCGGGCTGCCCGCGAAGCCATCGACGCGTCCGGGCGAGATATCTGGCTCGAGGTCGACGGCGGCATCAACGACGAGACCATCCTCACCGCCGTCCAGAACGGCGCTGACACCATCGTGGCCGGCTCGGCTGTCTACGCAAGTGACGGATCCGACCCCAACGCACGCATCGCGGCACTTCGCCGGGCCGCGGCAACGGTAGCGTAGACGACGTGAAATCCTTCGACGACCTGTTCGTAGAACTCAGCGCCAAAGCTGCTGAGCGCCCCGAGGGCTCCGGTACCGTCGCAGAACTCGACGCCGGGGTCCACCAGATCGGCAAGAAGATCGTCGAAGAGGCCGCGGAGGTGTGGATGGCCGCCGAGTACGAGGGCGATGTCGCCACTGCCGAAGAGATCTCGCAGCTGCTGTACCACCTGCAGGTGCTCATGCTGGCGAAAGGTCTGACCCCGGCCGACGTCTACCGACATCTGTGACGCTGAACCCTCAACCCCTTTCAGCTCTCACAACAGAAATCGGATGAAATGCTCCGCGTAGCAGTTCCCAACAAGGGCTCCCTCAGCGAGACCGCCAGCCAGATGCTCTCCGAGGCCGGGTACTCCGGCCGCCGCGACCTGAAGTCGCTCTACCTCGCCGATGAGCGAAACGGAGTCGAGTTCTTCTACCTTCGACCGCGCGACATCGCCACCTACGTGGGGTCCGGTGCTCTCGATGTCGGAATCACCGGCCGCGACCTCCTTCTCGACTCCGGGTCGACGGCCAGCGAGGTCGCGCCCCTCGACTTCGGCTCGTCGACCTTCCGCTTCGCCGGGCCGACCGGCCGCTTCCACGCGCTCGAAGACCTCGAGGGGCTCCGTGTCGCGACCAGCTATGCCGGCCTCGTCGGGGCGTTCCTCGAGAGCGCGGGGGTCTCCGCCGACCTTGTCTCCCTCGATGGCGCCGTCGAGAGCGCCGTGCAGCTCGGTGTCGCCGACGCGATCGCCGACGTTGTCGAAACGGGCACGACGCTCCGTGCCGCCGGTCTTGAGATCTTCGGCCCGGTGATCCTGCAGTCGACGGCCGTCCTCATCGCCAAGGATCCAGCGCTTTCCGGTCTCGATATCCTCCAGCGTCGCCTCCAGGGCGTTCTCGTCGCCCGGCAGTACGTGATCATGGACTACGACCTCCCCACCCACCTCCTCGACCTCGCCACCGCGGTCGCGCCGGGCATCGAGTCGCCGACCGTGTCACCGCTGCACGATCCCGAGTGGTCGGCCGTCCGGGTGATGGTGCGCCGCACCGAGACCAATCAGGTCATGGACGCCCTCTACGACCTCGGTGCTCGCGCGATCCTGGTCAGCCCGATTCACGCCGCGAGGCTCTGATGTCGTCGCTCGCGGTCCGGGTTATTCCGTGCCTCGATGTGGCAGCGGGTCGCGTGGTCAAGGGCGTCAATTTTCTCAATCTGCGCGACGCCGGTGACCCGGTCGAGCTTGCCCGCGCCTATTACGAGCAGGGGGCCGACGAGGTGACATTCCTCGACGTCACGGCCACGGTTGAGGGGCGCGCCACGATGTACGACGTCGTCCGTGCCACCGCCGAGCAGGTCTTCATCCCGCTGACCGTCGGCGGGGGAGTCCGCTCCACCGACGATGTCGCGCGGCTCCAGGCATCCGGTGCCGACAAGGTCGGCGTCAACAGCGCCGCGATCGCCCGTCCCGCTCTGCTGGGCGAGATCGCGGACCGCTTCGGTGCCCAGGCGCTCGTCCTCTCGCTCGACATCAAGAGATCGCCGACCGTCCCATCCGGTTTCGTCGTCACGACTCACGGCGGCCGCACCGAGACGACGCTCGACGCGGTCGCCTGGGCGAGGGAAGCCATCGAACGCGGTGCCGGTGAACTCCTCGTCAACTCGATCGACGCCGATGGCACGAAGTCCGGTTACGACCTCGAACTGGTCCGCCTGATGCGCGCGAACAGTTCCGTTCCGGTCATCGCCTCCGGAGGTGCCGGGTCGCTCGATGACTTCGCTCCCGCGATCGAAGCGGGCGCGGATGCTGTGCTCGCGGCTTCCGTGTTCCACAATGGAGAGCTGACAATCGGCGATGTCAAGAAACGACTCGCCGAATCCGGGGCGACCGTCCGCTGAAAGCGGCGGTCACCCGGGCAGCAGAAGAGGAAGAACGTCATGACCGAGCAGCTCACCCGCGAGAGCGTCGAACCCGTCATCGCCCGAGCCCACTTCGACGCCAACGGCCTTCTCCCCGCGATCATTCAGGCGCACGACACCAAAGACGTCTTGATGATGGGCTGGATGGACGACGAGGCGCTTCGCCGCACGCTCACCGAGGGTCGCGTCACGTTCTGGTCGCGCTCCCGGCAGGAGTACTGGCGCAAGGGCGACACCTCCGGCCACCTCCAGTTCGTTCGCGGTGCCGCCCTCGACTGCGACGGCGACACGCTCCTCGTGACCGTCGAGCAGATCGGCGCGGCCTGCCACACCGGCGCGCACGCCTGCTTCGATGTCGACCCCCTTTCCCCGGCGACGGCCACAGCCACGCCGACGACGATCGGTTCCTCCCATGACTGACACCGCCACGAGGCCGCCCCGCGCTGCGGGAGAAGCCGCCTCCACCACTCGCGACGAGTTCGATGCTCTCCTCGACGGGCACCGCGTCGTGCCGGTGCTGCGGCGCCTCTACGCCGACGGCGAGACCCCGGTGGGCATCTATCGGAAGCTCGCCGCGTCTCGTCCCGGCACGTTCCTCCTCGAATCCGCCGAGCAGGGCGGTATCTGGTCGCGTTACTCGTTCGTCGGGGTCTCGTCGTTCGGCGTCCTGACCACGAAGCCCGGGGCCGACTCTTCCGACGACGTCGCTTGGATCGACTACGGAATGCCCGCCTCGCGCGCCTTCGGTGATGCCACCGGCGCCCCCCTCGAGGTCCTCGCGGCTCTGTATGACCGCTGGAAGACGCCGACCATCGACGGCTATCCACCGCTGACCGGTGGACTGGTGGGCTTCATCGGCTGTGAGGCGATCCGCCAACT
>JAODMX010000439.1 GCA_025464735.1 Frondihabitans sp.
GGTATGAGATCGCGGATGTCGGCCAGGTTCTGGCGCAGGGTCTGGCTCGGCACGGAGACGTAGATCTGTTCGGCGCCCTCGAGCACCGTCGGAATACTGGCCGACGAGGTCAGGGTGATCGGCAGGTTGATGCCGGGCAGGTAGTCGGTGTTCCGGTGCGTCTCCGTGACCTCGCGCGCGATCTCGGGCCGGCGAGCCCACATCGAAACCTCCGCACCCCCCTCGGCGAGGACCTTCGCGAAGGTGGTGCCCCAGCTTCCGGCGCCCAGGACAGCGACGCGGCGTTCCATCGCGGCAGCCTGAACGATTGAGATCGCCTCGGTAGTGACCGCGCCCTTCCCGAGACGGTCGAGAGACTCCTGCGGGACGTTGGGCGGGGTCACAGGCGCTCTCTCAGGTCGTCACTACTTGTCGTCAAAACGGCCGTACTCACTCTGGTTGTGTTTCGCGGGGTCGTAACGTTCCACGGGCGGGGTGCCGTCGCGAACACTCGCCAGGAGCCGCGTGATGCTCGCCATCAGGAGCTCGGTGGCCTCGATGTACTCGTGGTTTTCGAGACGCCGGCCCCGATAGGCCGACAGGTCGACGGGATCGCCGATCACTGCGACGATGTGCTTGCGCGGAAACACACTGATTCCCTTGCTGTACCTGCTCATGATGTCCTGGACGCCCCAGTGCGCCATCGGGATCAGCGGAGCACCCGACTCGAGGGCGAGCCGAACGGCCCCGCTCTTGCCGCGCATCGGCCACAGATCCGGCTCACGAGTGAGGGTGCCCTCGGGGTAGACGATCACGCCCTCGCCACGTGCGATTGCTGCACCGCCCGACTGAACCGGGTCGGATCCGCGGGTCCGGCCCGAACGGTCGACGGGAATCTGCCCGGTCGAGCGCATGATCCAGCCCAGTACAGGCACCTTCCAGAGCGACGCCTTCGCAAGGAACCGCGGCACGCGACCCAGGTTGAACAGCACGACGCCGACCGAGATCGGATCGAAGTTGCTGTAGTGGTTCGGTGCGATGACGAAACCGCCGCGCGCCGGCAGCTTCTCTTTGCCGCGCACCTCGTACTTCGCCATTCCGAGGAGCAGCGGCATCGCAAGACGCCCCAGCACGCCGAAGGTGGAGTTGTGCTCACGGATACGCTTCAGCGACGGAGGCAGCGGAGCATCCGGTGAGGCGACAACACCCCCGAGGGACTCATTGGTCATTCGAGACGAGCCGGCGTCATCCAGCAAAGTCGAAATCGGCACCAAGCTTGCGGAGCTTCGCGACGAAGTGCTCGTAGCCGCGGGCGATGATGCCGACGTTGGTGATCTTCGACTCCCCCTCGGCCGTGAGCGCCGCGATGAGGTGGCTGAAGCCGCCGCGCAGGTCAGGCACGCGGATATCGGCGCCGTGCAGGGGCGTCGGGCCGGTGATGACGGCAGCCTGCTCGAAGTCGCGGCGAGCGACACGACGCTCGGCGTTCTTCAGGCCGTCCTTGTGCACGACGATCTCGGCACCCATGTCGTTCAGCGCCTCGGTGAACTGGAACCGATTCTCGTACACCGTCTCGTGGACCACGGAGACGCCGTGCGCCTGCGTGAGCGCCACGACGAGCGGCTGCTGCCAGTCGGTCATGAAGCCGGGGTGCACGTCGGTCTCGATGACGACCGGCTTGAGCTCGCCACCGGGGTGGTAGAAGCGGATGCCGTCTTCGTGCACGTCGAACTCGCCGCCGACCTTGCGGAAGACGTTGAGGAAGGTCATCAGGTCTTGCTGTTTGGCGCCCTCGACGAAGATGTCGCCCTTGGTGGCGAGGGCTGCGGCGGCCCAGGAGGCGGCCTCGTTGCGGTCGTTGATCGCCCGGTGCGTGTAGCCGCGAAGCGACTTCACACCCTCGATGAAGATCACCCGGTTGGGCTCGACGTTGACGATCGCGCCCATCTTCTGCAGGATCGCGATGAGGTCCATGATCTCGGGCTCGATCGCCGCGTTGCGAAGCTCGGTGACGCCCTCAGCGAGAACCGCCGTGAGAAGCACCTGCTCGGTGGCCCCGACGCTCGGGTAGGGCAGCTTGATCTCGGCACCCTTGAGGCCGTTCGGGGCCGTGAGGTGGATGCCGTTGTACGACTTGTCGACGATGGCCCCGAACGCGCGCAGGGCGTCCATGTGGAAGTCGATCGGGCGGTCGCCGATGCGGCAACCGCCGAGGTCGGGGATGAAAGCCTCGCCAAGACGATGGAGCAGAGGACCGCAGAAGAGGATCGGGATCCGGCTCGAACCGGCATGGGCGTCGATCTCGGCGAAGTGGGCACTCTCGACGTTCGACGGGTCGAGGATCATCTCACCCCTGGCCGGGTCGGTGATCCGGACGCCGTGGATCGAGAGGAGCCCGCGCACCACGTTGACATCGCTGATGTCGGGAACGTCTTTCAGGATGCTGGGGGTGTCACCAAGGAGGGACGCGACCATCGCCTTGGTGGCAAGGTTCTTGGCACCGCGGACCTCGATCCGGCCGATGAGCGGCTTTCCGCCGCGGATGACGATTTCGTCGGATTTGAGGCCCACTCGGGCTCCCGCCGCTGCTGCATCCTGGACAAGAGAGTTCACTACTTCACCGGCAATGTCTTGGGCCGCCAGCTAGCGCGGCGTGATTCGAATTCTGTGATTGCTGCCTCGTCGCGCAGGGTGAGTGCGATGTCGTCGAGACCTTCGAGGAGACGCCACTTAGTGTAAGCATCGACTTCGAACGAAACGGTCAGGTCCGCTACCGTGGCGGTTTGCTCGGGGAGGTCAACGGTGATCTCGGGCGACCCATTCCCGTGGGCCACAGACTCGGCAATGATCGCCCAGATCTTCTCGATGTCTTCTTCGGCCACGACAGCCGCCAAAAGCCCCTGCTTGCCCGAGTTGCCGCGGAAGATGTCGCCGAAACGCGACGACAGGACGACCTCGAATCCGGAATCACGCAGTGCCCAGACGGCGTGCTCGCGACTCGAACCGGTGCCGAAATCAGGGCCGGCGACGAGCACCTTCGCGCCCTTGTACTCGGGTCGATTGAGCTCGAACTCAGGATCTTGACGCCAGGCGTAGAAGAGCGCGTCATCGAAGCCGGTTTTGGTGACCCGCTTCAGGAACACGGCCGGGATGATCTGGTCGGTGTCGACATTCGAACGCCTGAGCGGCATGGCTCGGCCGGTGACGATGGTGGTCTTGTGCATTAGGCGGTCTCCTGCAGCTGCGACTCGGAGGCGGACGGGGAGCTCTGCTCTCGCGAGAGATCCCACGGGCTTGAGAGCGTGCCGCGAATCGCGGTGGCGGCGGCGACGAGAGGCGAGACGAGGTGCGTACGTCCGCCCTTGCCCTGTCGTCCTTCGAAATTGCGGTTCGAGGTGGACGCGCAGCGCTCGCCCGGAGCGAGCTGATCGGGATTCATGCCAAGGCACATCGAACAGCCGGCGAAGCGCCACTCGGCCCCGAAGTCGGTGAAGACCTTGTCGAGGCCCTCGGCTTCGGCCTCGATCCGTACGCGCGCCGAGCCCGGGACGACCATGACGCGGACACCGTCGGCCTTCTTCTGCCCGCGCACGATCGACGCGAAGGCGCGGAGATCTTCGATTCGGCTATTGGTGCACGAGCCCATGAACACCGCGTCGACCCGGATGTCTTTCATCGGGGTGCCGGCCTCGAGCCCCATGTACTCGAGCGCGCGCGAAGCGGTAGCTGCGGCGTTCGGGTCGGAGTAGGTCGCAGGATCCGGAACGGCCTCGGACAGGGAAACGCCCTGCCCCGGGTTCGTACCCCAGGTGACGAACGGCTCGAGAGCATTCGCATCGAGGAAGACCTCGGCATCGAACACCGCGTCGTCGTCGGTGGCCAGAGTGTTCCAGTAGGCGATCGCGTCGTCCCAGTCGGCGCCCTGCGGCGCATGGGGGCGCCCCTCGAGGTAGTCGTAGGTGGTCTGGTCGGGCGCGACCATGCCCGCGCGGGCGCCGGCCTCGATCGACATGTTGCAGATCGTCATCCGGCCCTCCATCGAGAGCGAGCGGATGGCACTGCCGCGGTATTCGAGCACATAGCCCTGCCCGCCGCCGGTGCCGATCTGAGCGATGACGGCCAGGATGATGTCTTTTGCCGTGACGCCCGGGCGGAGTTCACCTTCGACCGTGACGGCCATGGTCTTGAACGGCTTCAGCGGCAGCGTCTGCGTGGCGAGCACGTGCTCCACCTCGCTCGTTCCGATTCCGAATGCCATAGCGCCGAAGGCACCGTGGGTCGAGGTGTGCGAGTCGCCGCAGACGACGGTGATGCCGGGCTGCGTCAGCCCGAGCTGCGGGCCGACGACGTGCACGATGCCCTGCTCGGCGTCGCCGAGGGAATGCAGGCGCACGTTGAACTCTGCCGCATTCTTGCGCAGGGTCTCGATCTGCGTGCGGCTCGTGAGGTCGGCGATCGGCTTGTCGATCGCGAGCGTCGGGGTGTTGTGATCTTCTGTCGCGATCGTGAGGTCGAGACGGCGCACGGGCCGGTCGGCCTGACGGAGGCCGTCGAAGGCCTGGGGGCTCGTGACCTCGTGAACGAGGTGGAGGTCGATGTAGAGGAGGTCGGGGGCGCCATCGGCGCCCTTGACCACCACGTGGTCGTCCCAGACTTTTTCGGCGAGCGTTCTACCCACGAGCTGCCTTTCAACGTGTGTCGGATTCGATCAGGCGAGTCTAGCGCCGTGTTACGGCAATGTTTCTGAAGCCGCAACCCCACGCGGATTACCATTGCCGTGCGGCCGAGCGGCCGCCCAGGCGACAAGGGAGCGACATGGCCGGGTGGACACCCGCGCGCCCTGCGAGGGTCACGTCGGGATGGCGGGACGACCATCAGGATCCTGCGGTCCCGGCTACGACTCAGCCCGAGCGATCTCGTCCCCCGGTCACGGTCCCCACTCGCCATCGCCGACGACTCACGTCCCCGCAGCGGGTACTGGCGGGCTTCGTAGCGCTCGCCCTCGCCATCGGCGTGGTGACCTTCGTCGGCGTGTCGGCGACGCCGAGCTATGGGTCCCTCCCGCCGTGGCAGGCGAGCGACGTCGCCGACCTCCGCACCCTGCCGACGGCGACGGGGTGGCAGACCGACCTCGCCCGTGACGTTTTGCCGGGCGTTCCGCCGCGCTGCGCGACTTTCGGCGCGTCGGTGTCGTCCGGGCGCGACGTGATCCTGACGGCCCAGTCTCCGCCGCTCGGCTCGTCGACGAGTTGCTCCAGCGCGCTGACCGAGCAGGTCGGTTCCACGGTGGCCCTTCTGGACCTCGACACCGGCCGGATCCTCTGGACCAGCAACCTTGCTACCTCGTTTCCCGCTCGTGTGAGCCCCATCGACATCGCAGAGACGTTCCTCGTCGGGTCAGCCGGCCGCGCGCTCGTCCAGTTCGTCGTCGACGGGCAATACACGCTCGCGTCACTGTCGCTCGCGAGCGGGCACGTGCTCTCGTCGACAAGCCTTTCCTCCGACGAGATCGGCATCGCCCCGGAGATCATGGGCTCGCTCGTGCTCTATGGCGCGAGCACCTCGCGCGAGGGATCCACGTCGTGGACCCTTGCCGACGCCCGAACGATCGACCGCCCGATCTGGACCGATGAAATCGACGACTCGGCACCGCCCATCCTGACGGCTCACGCCGTGTTCGCGACGGTCTCAGGACGCAGTATCCGCGCCGACGGAACCACGGGACGCGTGACCTCCCTGGGCAACGGCAAGGTCGATCTGACGAGCGTCCTCCCGGAGGCGAACGCTCTGTACGCGGTCAGCGAGGTCGACGGGGGCATCGTGCTCACCGCCTGGAGCGATGCCGGCCGGCGGCTGTGGTCGCGAAGCGGGGTGGGGACCCTCAGCGGCGTCTCGCGCAGCTGCGTGATCGCGTCGTTGCCCGGAACAACCACCGGGACCTGTCTCGACCGGACGACGGGGGCGACACGATGGCGCGCCCCTCTCGGGAGCGGCGCGCTCGCCTACGGGATGATCGGGCAGACGAACGATGACGTCGCCGTCTACACGGACAACGCCACTCAGACGCAGATCGACGTGCTTGACGGTGCCACAGGACGCCTGAGGTACTCGCTCACACCCCCGCCGAGCACCTACGTCGCCGCTGTCTCCCGGACGGTCGGTTATCTCGTAGGCGCCAGCCAGACAGGCACACCGACGGATATCGAGGCCTTCGACACCGCGTCCGGCCGGGTCCTCTGGAACCGCCTCAGCAAACGGCCGGGCGACACCCAGCTCTGGGGTGGCCATCTCGTCACCGTCACGACACGGGGCGTCGCGACCGAGCTGACGAACACCCCCGGCTTCGTGCTGCGCGACCAGGGCTGAGTCGGCGACGCAGCCGCGGACGCTGTGACTCATCAGCGTCTACGATGCCAAGCAGGTCGCCGCGCGAGACGACCGATCCGTCGTGCAAGGAGGCCCGATGGTCGAGCCTTACGACGAGTCGTGGGTTCCTCCGCGCCCTCCCGCCTATCGAGCCGTCTGGTCCAGCCAGTCGTCGTCGGTTGCGACACCGTCGGTTGCGACTACCCCACCCGGCGAACCGAGCCCGTCGCCATGGTCGGCTGCACGTCGACCCACGCTCCTTCGCCACCGCGGGACGATCGCGCGACTGTGGGCACGGATCTCGATGGGCCCGAGGATCCTGCTCTGCTACCTCGCCCTGATCGCCGCGATCGTTCTCGTAGTCGGAGTTGGCACCGCGCTGCAGCCGAGTTACGGCAACCTCACTCCGTGGCAGGGCATCACGGTCGACGACATCCGAAGCGCCCCGACCTCGAGCCCCTGGGCCGTCGACCTCGCAGCCACCCTCGCTCCCGGAGCTCCTGCGGAGTGTCTGCGATTCACGGCCAGCGACGTCGGTCAGGATCTCGTGCTGGTTCGGGCGGAATCGGCGTGGACCTTCGGGTACACGGCAGAGACGCTGTGCACCTCAGTGCCCGCGGGGTTCGACTCACGCGTCGCGCTTCTCGACACGGCGAACGGCGCAGTCCCCTGGGTGCACGACACGGCCAGCGATCTCCCGACCAGCCAGGGTGTGTCCATCTCCTCGGCCTCAACCTTCGATCACGCATCGAAGGTTCTCCTCGAGGCGGGATCGAGTACGACGTCGATAGTCGAAGCCCTCTCGATCTCGACGGGACAGGTCATCGGCACCACGGGACCGATGCCCTGGTCGGACGAAAACCGCTTCGCGTCGAACGGCGACGTCGTCGCCATCGGCTCGCTCAGCGCTGACGCGCTCACGTACCGGTATCAACTCCGCAACGCCGACCATCTCTCGCGAGTCGTCTGGAGCGGCGAGGGAAACGAGACAGGCACGATGATCCCCCTGAGCGATCGTCTCCTTCTAGGCGGCGACGCCACACAGCAGATCCTCCTGTCGACCGGGGCGGTGAGCCGCTGGGGTCCGGCCGTGAATACCGCACTCGGGTACACCGTGCACGGCGACACCGTCTTCGCGGTTCACACCCGGGGATCCGGCGTGACAACGGTCGGACGCACCGGGTTCTCCGCGGTTTCCAAAACGGGCAAAGTGCTCTGGCAGTCAAACCTCGACCTGCGCGGGAGCTATTCGCTGACCCGCTCCTGCCTCGCCGTCACAGATCCGACCGGGAACCGACTCAGCTGCCTCGACTACGCGACCGGGAAACCCAAATGGACCGTCGAGGTGAGTGCGTTCTCGTCCGCAGCAAGCGCACCCGGGCAACGCTCGGACGACGTCTTCGCCATCTCCGCCACCGACACGGCTCACGTCGTGGATCTCGACGGCGCGACGGGGCGTCAGAAGTTCGTGGCGGAGGTACCCACCGGCTCGTCGATCGTGGCAGCCGGCCACACCGTCGCCTACGCCCTGGCCTACGGCATCACCGGCTCACGCTCGAACGTGATCGCAGTGGATCTCTCAAGCGGGCGGCGGCTCTGGACCGACTCCTCACAACTCCAGTTCGCCCTCTGGGGTGGCCACCTGATCGACATCGGTGTGGACGGGTTCGCCCGGAGGCTGAACGGAGCACCGTGAGACAGGCTTTCGATGAACGAACGGTGTCGGCGAAGCCCTGATCGCCGGTCGTCCGTCCCGAGATCAGCCGCGCCGGACGGGGTACAGCAGTCGGAACGCGCGCAACCCCCTCGGGGAGCGTCCGTCGCCCGAGCGAGCGATCACGGGGTACAGCACCCCGAAATCCGACCGGAGGCAGGTCGTCGACCGCGATCCGACCGACCCCGGGTGTTCACCTCTGCCACCCCGAAACCTACCGGCCGTTACCGGAACGTTCAGGTGCCGGAGCTTCCCGCTACGGCTCGCCGACCGCGATACTCACTTGTGCCACCAACACCTCGGATTCGCAGCTGAATCTTGGGGTGGGCTTACCCAATACACAGCTCTGCGAAAGGCAGCCACGAGACATCGCCGCGTCGTCGGCGCCGCTTACCCCACTGCCCTCGCACGTCATCGACTTCGCGCCGGCGACCACCCGGTCGTCCTCGCGGACGCTCGCCCCAGCCCTACTGGGACGAGCACCCGGGTGAGAACCCACACTCGCGCCTGGACGGACCGCGCACGAGTACAGAAATGATAGAGGAGACACCCTTGTCACGAGCAACACGCATCGCAACGGTCGGTCTGGTCGGCGCAGCCGCTCTCGCCCTGACCGTCGTGAGCTCAACCGCCGCCTCGGCCGACCCCGCGAGCGGCGCCTTCCGCCAGGTCGTCGCCGTCGGATCCAACACCACGCAGGATCTCGACAACGGCCTGGCCAACGGCTTCAAGCTGGGCACGGCCACGTTCACCCCGACCGGCGCCCTCGCCGACTTCGCGTCGTACAACGCTCTGGCTCCGACGACGGACGCATTCGGCACCACTATCACGACGTACTCCGGCGGCAACGCCTTCGGTCGCCCCAACGGCTCCGGCGATGGACGCAAGGCGCTGTCGGCCTCGTGGAACTCGACGAACCACACCTTCAACCAGGCCGTCAACGGCGTCACCACGCCCTACACGCTGAACAACTCCGACGTGTCGATCGCTCGTTCCTCGGGCAAGCCGGGCACGCTCGTCGCCGCCGGCAGCGACACCGACAACCTCACCTCGATCCCCGAGGCGCGCGACGCGATCGGCATTGCGATGTACGGCGTGAACACGTCTGTGACCGGTCTCAACACCTCGCAGCTCGAGGCCCTCTATGGCGCCGGTGCTCCCGGCAGCAACGCCGCGCGTGGCCTCTACCGCAAGTCGTCGGCCCACCTGACGATCGGCGACATCAGCACGCACAGCTCCACGGCCGAGAAGATCATCATCTCGATCAGCAAGAAGAACGTCGCCACCTGGCAGGCAATCACCGCCGTGCTGCCGCAGGCCAGCTCGGGCACGCGCTCGACCTTCCTCGCGGATCTCGGCACGACGAACACTGTGTTCGGCACCTGGGTGCAGTCCAAAGCCACGCAGGAAGAGAACGATGTGACCGCCCTCAAGGTGACGGGCTCGATCGAGCCCTTCTCCGGCGCGTCGCTCATCTCGCAGGAGCGCGGCCTCATCAAGGACACCGGCGTGAACAAGTCCGGCGTGCGCTTCCCGACGGTCAACGGCCACCACCTGTGGAACGCCACCAAGGGCGCTGGCGCCGGTCTCTACGCGACCGCGAGCCTGAGCTTGCAGGGCAACGCGAACCTGCCCGTCACCACGGGCGTCGGAGTCTTCGCCCGCGACGTGTACACGGTCGTGCCGA
>JAODMX010000467.1 GCA_025464735.1 Frondihabitans sp.
GGTTGGCGCAAGAATTCCTGGGACACGCCTCCCCCACCACCACAGCCATTTACGTGCACGTCGAACGGGAAGAACTCATGCGAGCATCCGCCGCAACAAGGATGGCTCAGCCGACGACGAATGGAGACACGAAATGACTCAACTTCCCCCCGGTAGCGGCGACCCGCACGACTACGCACGATTCAGAGACCTACTCAAGGAAGCCGAGACATACAAGACTCCTGGCAGCCCGTTTACTGGCACCGAAGAACTCGTGCTGATCATGGGCCTCATGTTGGCGTCCGGGAAGCGTGCAGCGGAGGGCGACGAGTGGCGGTCAGTCCTTGAGCGCGAACTCCGGATCCTGGACGGGACGGCGACGGACGATGAGATCTTTGGCTAAAGCCCCTTTAAACGGCCAGCACGAGCGATACCTTCAGCGCATGCGAAAGATCCTCATCCCGGCAATCGTCTTGGCCTCCATTGCTCTCAGCGGTTGCTCGAGCGCCACACCCTCTGCCGGGGCCCCCGCAGCCGCCTTCAAAACGCACTACGGCCAGTCAGCGGCACTCGTCGCTTCGCACATCAAGGGCTGTAAGAACGTGACCGAGGGCAGCATTGGCAACGGTGGCGAGTCTGGTCTCGTTTCGACGGCTACGTGCAAGGTGCAGGGCATGCCCGTCCAGATCTTCGAGTGGAAGGACGCCGCCTCAATGTCCACGATCAAAGCACTGTTAGGGGGCGATGGTGTGGAGACGTACTACGCCCAAGGAACCGGCTGGTCCGAGACGTACGGGCTCAACGGGGACGTTCCTGGACAGAAAGCCGCAGCAGCCATCGTCGCGGCTTCCCTGGATGGTCGGGTCATTCACGTCGCTGGATAAAGGTGGGAACTCGGCGGTTAGCGTTTCCGGGTGCTCGTGGGCCTAGTTCGAGGAATGGGAAACATCTTTGCCACGGATTCCCTAAGTTCACGTTCGGCGTCAGGGAATACGTCCTTCAAGACGGACGAATTAATGAGCACGTCGACGGTCATCATTCCTCCTGTGGCGAGGTACATGAGGACCTGCTGGACAATAAACGCTTTGTCTTCGGAGGCGGGCAACTCATTGATGACCAACGGCTCCCAAGCGAGGCCGGTCTTTTCGCGCATGGTGACCCAGGTTGTCACGGGCGCAGATGTTGACAGCATCCCATGGACGGCAGAGTGATCAAGACGGTTACGATAGGCGATCAGGTCTTTGAGGGAAGCGATGAGCTGATCCCGTGCCGGCCATTCAACCGGCAAATCCTTCTTGATCCACTCGAGTTTTTCACCGATAGGAAAGTTTTCAACCGAAACGAAGGTTTCGTCTGGCCTGACGATTTGTGCCCACGAGCTGTGAACGCGGGTGAGTGTTTGATCAATGGCTGACATCGCAACGGTGAAGCGGCCTATGTGGGCAAAGATCTGCTCTTGGTCGCGCCGCACCTCGCTGAGGTTGTATTCAACCTTAGTGATTGGCACGATCAGTTCAGTTCGCCAGCCAGTGCCCGTGCTGCTCGGGCCGTTTCTGCGATGGCGATGGCGAGTATTCGGATGTCTCCGCTGTCGTGTTTCTGGGCGATTGCCGCCGCCTGCTGGTGGGCCTCGGAAAGGGTTCGTTGAATTTCAGTGATCGTCATTTCGACATGCTCTCATCCACCTGCGACAATTCCACCGCTACGTTGAGGGAAGGAGGCTCGTCGTGGGCATAGGTTTCGGGTTCGGCTTCGGACCCCTGAGGTTTTACATCCCGTTGGTGCGAGGCGTTCGCAGGTACCGTCGCCGGCCACCAGTGAGGTATTGGACCCACACTGGCTGCACGATTCATCACCGCACTCAAGACGCGGCCAATCGGTGCAAGGTGGGCCGATGCAACTAAGGTCGCTCGAGAACCGCTCGGGGAACGTTCAGGGCCATGAAAAGGAACAGAGGGCTCTGGTCGGTCTGGTACATCGCCGCTATATACTTTATTTATCTAATGCACTTGTCCGAGGACGCTGATTACGGCAACACCGTTATTGTTCTCGACGATCTTAAAAGCCGCTGTCTCCGTGAGCGTTTGGGTACACGCATGATGGATAGCCAACACAAGATCCTGAAGTCTTGCGTCATCTTCCAAGGCCGTAACAACGATGCCAAGGTCCTTGGCCTTACCGAGCGATATGTGCCTGCTGTGCGAGAGAGTGAGGGCATGACTCCCTAGTTCGTCAAGCACCTTTTTTGAGGCTGCGACCCGGTCTGCGCGGCCCGCAAACATACCCGTTTGCATCCAGTCGTCAACCATATCGAGAGACCACTTTATGGCCTTCGCCGCTTCGCCCACCAACGTCGGATTATATTTACCGATAATCGGCTGCCAGAGAGGAATGGTGCTTGGATCGGCCGCGACCTCACGCTTGGCCGTGTCGAATTCCTCAATGATTCCGTGTGCAGGAATACCTCCGATCTGAGGATCAATTGGCCCCAGGCTCGAATGTTTTCCCATGATTATCTCACGGGCGGACAGCGCAATCATGGTTCCGCATGACATGGCCAGTTGGGGAACGATGACGCGAATGTCGGTGCCGAACATGCTCCTGAGATAGTCGACAAGGGACTCGCAAGCTGCAATGTCGCCCCCAGGGGTATGAAGAATTAGATCCAAGCCCTTCGAACGGTCGAGGCCGTAAACGGTACTCATAAAACCGGTCTTATCGCCATCGTTTATGTCAAAGCCGGTCATGCCCTGGCTAATCAAGTTCTGCTTCTCGAGCCATCCCGAGTAGTAGATGATGACGTTTCTGCCGGTGTACAGGTTTAGATCAGAAGTGAATTTTCTGCGAATGACATCGTGAGGGCTGCCGTTTTGCTGAACAGCCGTCTGGACGTCAGGCCAGCTAGGCACCTCGTCGCGCCGAAGTAGTCGTGCGGACGACTTCGAAAACGCGCCCCTTCTGAGGAGCGTTCCAGTTCGACAGGTAATGGTACCCCGTGGGGCCAGTGCCCATAAGACCTAGCGTCTCGAAGGTTGCTACGATTTCATCCTGAGTTGGCAATGCCTCTGCTCTCCCTTGAGCGCCGGTATTTGGTGCTTCTTTGACAGGCACGATTCGACCCCTATTCGTCTCGCCGCAGTATGGCATGTCCGGATAAGTGTTTGGCGCAAGACTGACCGGGCGGCGAGCATTTTCTCGGCTCCGACACCAGGCCACCGCGATGCTCATACCAGCCGCCGCCTCCCGACTTGCGCGTAGCGGGACCGCTGCCCGATGTCTTGCATCTTCCCGTCGATGTGAAGATCAATCAGGTCGGCCAGGTTCGCGCCGCTCTTGTTGATGATGTGGACCATCGGCTGATGCGACGCAGTTGTGTGGTTGGAGCTGGTACTGATCGCGTGAATCTTCGGAGTCTGGCCCGAGTTGATGGACTGCAACAGTCCCATGTTCCGGGTGACCTGACCGCCCTCGTTTGAGACGACGAACTCACCGTTCGATAGGGCCGTGGTCATCGCAGTGTCCGTGAACGCGTTTCCAGGACCCGACACCAGACCACCGAGAGCCTTATGAGCCGTCGCCCTGGACGCACCAGATAGGGCAGACGCGGACGACGGACCCACCTGCGGCGTCGAAATCAGGGCCGAGTTGGCAATGTTGTTATAAGCGGCCTGCACAGCCTGGATCTTGGACATGGCAGACGTGGCGTCCACATAGAGAGTCGTGGAAACACCTGCCGGGATAGAGGCCATCAGCTTCTTGTAACCGGCGATAGCCGCAGCAGCGGCCGTCTGGTCGGCGTTCAGCTTCGTCGTCCACGACTTCGGGATCTGATACTCCGTGTCGATGTAGTGCTGGACGGCGTGCGTCAGGTCGCCCTGGCTGGCGAGTTGCTTCTCGATGGCCGCTTTCGACGCCGCCAACGACTGTGTGGCCTTGTCCTGCGACCCGGTCGCCGTGAAAGTCGCCTGAGCCAACGACTGCGCCGCCGTGATCGACTGCTGCATCGCCTGCTGATTCGCCACCGCCTTATCCGTCGTCCCGTCGATGGCCGTCCCGTTCGACTTGAACGAGGCCGTGAGGGAGTTATTCGCTGCCGCGAACCCGGTCTGCGCTTGCGCCAGGTCCAGGGTCTTCCCGTTCATCAGGGCGAGGGCGTCCGTGACAATGGTGGCCGCGTTCGACTCTGCTGTCATCGAGGCGACGAGCTTCGCATTCGCTGCGGCCGTCCCGTTCGAGGTCGAGGCCGTCAGCCCCAAGGCCGTAGCGATGTCCTTGTACTGCTGAATGTTCAGCTTCAGCGCCCCGCTCTGGCCCTCGACGACACTTCGCACCTTGTCCGCAGCGGACGAGTACTCGGTGATCTTCCCGGTGGCTGTCCCGAACCGGTTCGTCTGCTCGATGACGGTCTTGCCGTTTGTGTTGATCGCATCCGTGACGGTCTTCTGAGCGGAAGCATTACCCAGAACGGCGTCCGTCAGGGTCGACTGAGAAATCCCGAGAGACTTCGCTGACTCGAACGCGCCCGAATCCGCCAGGGCCTTCGCAGCCTGCGCCTTCACGTTGTCCCCGATAGCACCACTGTCTTCCTGCAACGCCTCCGTGTACTCATCTGTGGCACCCGCAGCACTCGACGAAGCCGAGGCGGTTCCGACGAGGACGGCGGCAAGAGCGCCGGCACCTGCAAGCACAAGACCCACAGGCCCCGTCGCGAAGTCGAGAGCGGATCCCAGGGCGATACTCGACGCCGCAGCCGTGTCCTCGGCATCCGCGGCCGCGTATGTTGTCGTCACCAATCCCAGATTGGACCCGGACAGCAAGTCGATGCCTGCCTGCGTTTGCTTGAGGATCGGATAAACAGCCTTCCAGGCAAGGAATCCGGCACCGACCGTCGCCGCCGTCCCCGCGATGGCTTCGAGAACAGGGACCGGAGTCGCGTTGATCAGAGCGGTGAAAGCGTTCACCACCGTCAGGACCTCACGGCCCACCGGGGCAATGGCGATACCCAGTCGGACAACCGCCGTCCCGGTGCTGTCCACGAACTGCTCCACTTGAGGAAGTTCCGCCCGTGCGGCCGTGATGAAGTCCGCGAACTGCGACGAACCGGCGAAACTATCCACCGACGACGACAACCGTTCGATGTACTGGGCACCATCAACCAGAAGAGGCATCGCAGCCTGGAGCCCCTTGACCAGGCCATCAACGAGATTGTCGCCCGTCTCACCGAGCAGCCCCGCGAACACGCCCACGTCAGCGTTCAACGACGGCATATCTCCCACGATCTCCCGCTCAGCCTTCTGGAACGCCGACAGAACATCAATCGCCGCCGTCGCAGACAACGCATTGAACTCTGTCGTAATACCGGCAATAGCCGACTTGTAATCCTGCCCCTCCTGCGACCCGTCCGCCATTGCCTTCTTGATGCCCTCATAGGCGAGAACACCCGTGGCACCCATGGCAACCATGCCGCCGCCCGCAGCTGCGGTGTACTCCACAAGCTGAGGAAGGATCGTGATCAATGCCGCGACGCCGGAAACGAGTGCCCCTTGAAGGCCGATCGACTTCTCGGACTCGGCATTGATCTTCGCGGAATCTCTCCCCATATTGTTGAGAGCGTTATCCGCTTTTTCGATTTCTTTCTCGTAGTTCTCGAGGGCTGTAGCCTTGTTATCAGTAGCCTTTCGGGCAGCCGCATCAGCAGCAATCGACTTCGCGATAGTGCTCTGATAGGTGGAGAGCGTGACATTGGAATCGCCAAGCTGCTCATCCATTTTTGCGTGAGCGCTAGCGGCACGCATCGCCGCAGCACCCTCATTGTCGATCGCGTAAGAAAGCTTCTTATAGGCGTCCTGCACACCCTGCGCCCGAGAAATTTCGTTGTCGGGCAAACCACCACCAAGAGTGCCCTCCACTGCCTTGACAGCTTCAATCTTCGCCATCGCACCGGCCGTATCAGCCTCAACCCGAATAGTCGGATCCGTCGCACCCAGCTCGCGGGCCATCGCTTCCGCCGACTGAAGTTCCTCCTTGTACTGAGAGGCATCCGCTTTGATCTTGGCGGTGATGCTTCCTTCTTCAACAGGACCGACCATCAGTTACCCTCCATCAGTCGACGAGCATCAGGACCGATACCGCGCAAATCTTCAAGCCGAACGCCCGCTTCGTTCCGAGGTGTCTCGAGAAGGTCATCGAGACGGCCGGCCGCACGGGCCACCACCAGATCGTCGGGAGAAGCCGCCTCAAACCAGGCCTCGTCGTACTGCTCGACGGCCATTACTCCTGACCCCATGCCTCAGCCTGCGAGATCGGCGTCAGCCCCCACGCCCTGACCTCCGCATCCGACAGCTTCTTGCTGTACGGCAGAATCCGTTCACCTTTGCGGTAGTAGAACTTCTCGTCCGGCTCCGGCAGTTCCGCGTCTGTCTCACCTACACCCGCGTAGAACTTCTCACGGTCCTCTGGCTGCTGCGGCCTTCGCACGTTCTCCAGAAGCTGGCCCCCGTCGACCAGCTTCAAAACCCGCCGACCGGCGTGAACCTCACCGCCGTGACCGAGTGCAAGCTGCCCGTCCTCCGCAGGAGGCACAGGAGCACCCAAATCCAGGGGAATGTTCAACTCAGCCATCTGCTTCCGCCATGACCCCACCTTGCCGTTGTGCTCAGACACCGCCTCCGTCACGGCAGCTTCTGCAGCCTCGACCGCGCGCAGCAGCTCCACAAGACGCCCACCGATGCCGAGGGCATAACCGTCGACCTCGGCCCGCAGAGAGTTCGCAGACGCCAATCGCGCTTCCGCCTGAGCCTTCTCAACCTTCCGGCGAGCCCGCTCAACACCAAGACGCGCGAAACGCGACAACCCCTCCTGAGCCGACAAAACCTCCGGCGTCACCGTGTCGTCGCCGCGAACGTAACGCTTCTCCAAGGCCGCCACGAGATCCGCAGCCTCCTGCGCCTCCTGCTCCGCTTGCTGGACATCCACTTCGTCAGTCTTTGACATCTCTAAGCCTCCTGAGCCGCATTCAGGGCGTAGACCGAGCCGGTATGCGCCACATCAAAATTGAAAGAAACCGAGCCGTCCGCCTGCTCACACACGGATGATTGAAACGGTCCCAACCACGACGCCGACGACGCCGGAACCGTGAACGACTGAACCCTGGCCGCGCCACCGCACAAGACCGGATCACCAGCCGCAAGCACCACCGTGTGAGCATTCACAACATCCGTGTTCGACACCCACAACACCCATGGGCCAGCCGGCAGAGCGGGAACAGTCATCCCATCCACTGCATCGATAGCAACCGGCGGCGGGGTCGGAACAACACCCCCAGTAACCAGCCGAGTAATCGGGATAACTGTCCTAGCCATGCTGGGCTCCATTCGCAAAACGATAAGTATCCAAATCCGTGGAAGCGATCAACCAGGTCTTCCCGACAAGCTCGGCTTTCAACCGACCCTCCCTGCACGCCAACCGGATAGTGACCGGCGCGCGACCCGAGATAACCGCCGCTTGCAAGACCGTCAAGATCTCGCCCGCTAATACAATTCTCCCGTTATCATCACTGATAATATCGCTACCGATATGTAGAGAATTGTTCTCCAACGACGACTGCTCCACAGCATCCAGAAGGACGTTCAAGTCAGCGCGGAACACTATCCCCCGCTTGATACCCTCCGTCATGCCGAGCCGCAGAAGACGATCCAACAACGGGACCGCCCGAGCGGG
>JAODMX010000477.1 GCA_025464735.1 Frondihabitans sp.
ACGGCCGACGGCACGGAGTTCTCCGCCGTCGTCCGCATCGACACCCCCGGTGAGGCCGACTACTACCGCAACGGCGGGATCCTGCAGTACGTTCTGCGGTCGCTGGTCTGATAGCGGTTTTTCAACGCCCCGCGCCCCTTCAGTGGAGGCGCGGGGCGTTGCGCCGTTGTTGAACATCCGGGCCTAAACTGACGAGGCACCCGGATCCAAGGGGGCGGAAAGGGAGTGACATGGGCCTCCTCGAGACCATCCACGGACCACGCGACCTCGACGCCCTGAGCGACGATCAGATGCTCGTCCTCGCCGCAGAGATCCGGCGCTTCCTCGTCTCGGAGGTCTCGAAGACCGGGGGCCATCTCGGTCCCAACCTCGGCGTCGTCGAGCTCACTCTCGCGCTCCACCGCGTCTTCGACTCCCCGCGCGACGCCATCGTCTTCGACACGGGCCACCAGTCGTACGTCCACAAGCTCCTCACCGGTCGACAGGACTTCTCGCATCTCCGGCTCAAGGGCGGTCTCGCCGGCTACCCGCAGCGCTCCGAATCCGAGCACGATATCGTCGAGTCGTCGCATGCCTCCTCGTCGCTGTCATGGGCAGACGGCATCTCTCGCGCCTACACGCTCACCGGAAACGGCGACCGACACGTTGTCGCCGTGGTCGGCGACGGAGCGCTCACGGGCGGAATGACCTGGGAGGCGCTGAACAACATCAGCGACGACAACACGCGCCGCCTCATCATCGTCGTCAACGACAACGGCCGCTCGTACGCTCCCACCATCGGCGGCATGGCGCGATTCCTCAACTCCGTGCGAACAGCCCAGACCTATCGCGACATGCACCTCTCGTCGCGGGCGGCCTTCGATCACCTGGGATCCCCGGCCCGTGCCTTCTACCGTGGGGTGCGCGGAGGCCTCCACGGCTTCCTCAGCCGCTTCACCAACAACGAGGCCCTGTACTCCAACCTCGACATCAAATACATCGGGCCGATCGACGGACACGACGAGGCAGCGATGGAGGAGGCGCTGCGGCAGGCGAAGAACTACGGCGCGCCCGTCATCGTCCATGCGATCACGCAGAAGGGTCGCGGCTATGAGCCCGCCCTTCACGACGTAGCGGACCAGTTCCATTCCGTTGGTCACATCGATCCCGAGACCGGTGAGACCCTCCAATCCTCCACAAAACCGGGCTGGACGGATGTCTTCGCCGACGAGATCGTCGACATCGCTGACCACGACCGACGCGTCGTCGGCATCACCGCAGCGATGCTTCGACCGGTGGGGCTGCATCGCTTCGCCGAGAAGTATCCGAAGCGGGTCTTCGATGTCGGCATCGCCGAGCAGCACGCTGTGGCTTCGGCGGCCGGCCTCGCTTTCGGCGGTCTCCACCCTGTAGTCGCGCTCTATGCAACGTTCGTGAACCGCGCATTCGACCAGGTGCTGATGGATGTCGCCCTGCACAAGGCGGGCGTCACCTTCGTTCTCGATCGCTCCGGCGTCACCGGTCCCGACGGTCCGAGTCATCACGGCATCTGGGATCTCGCGATCCTCCAGGTGGTGCCGAACATTCGCCTTGCCGCGCCTCGCGACGGCACGCGCCTGCGAGAGGAACTCCACGAGGCGGTACTCGTCGACGATGGGCCGACCGTGCTCCGGTTCCCCAAGGGAGACATCGGATCCGATATCCCGGCCCTCGAACGGCTGGAAGACGGCGTCGAGATCCTGCGTCGCGGCGATCGACCCGACGTCCTCATCATGACCGTAGGCCCGATGGCGATCCTCGGCCTCGAGGTCGCCGAGCGGCTCGCGGACCAGGGCATTGGTGCCACGGTCGTCGATCCGCGCTGGGTCGTCCCGGTGCCCAAGAGCATCATCGGGCTCGCTGCTGAGCACCGCCTTGTCGTGACGATCGAAGACGGTATTCGGGTCGGAGGAATCGGCACCCGGGTCCGCCAAGATCTGCGCGCGGCCGAGGTCGACACCGCGGTCACCGAACTGGGGCTGCCCGACGAGTTCCTCGACCACGCCACGCGGGGCGAGATTCTGGAGGCTGCCGGTCTCACGCCTCAGGTCATCGCGCGCGACGTCACCGCAATGGTCCTCGGGAGCAAGATCCCGTTCGCGCGTCGCGAAGAAGAGCCCGCCGCTCAGCGCGGCGTGCGCGACTGATCGGATCGTGGCCGGGGTTGCGGTCGTGATCGTCGCTCAGGCGAGCGTACGGACGGTCTCCGGAAGCGGAAACGGCACGGTGTAGTCGACCTGGGGGGAGTCGATCGCACCCCAGTCGTCCTTCTTGAGGCGGATGATTTCGCTCGAGACCTGTGTCAGGCGCACCCGCAGCCAGGTGCCATCGTCGAGGAGCAGTTCGTAGGGGTCGGCGAGGTACCCGATCCCCGCTTCCTCGAGCGCCTCCTCGGCGGTCAGCCAGTCGACGATGCCGCTGACTGGTCGGCCAAGCAGGTCGATTGCAACGAAGTCGTCGGCTTCCGGCCGGATCCAGCCGACGCTCTCTCCGTCATTGCGACGGTGTTCGATCCAGTCCGAGGGCACGCTCACGCCGCCAGGTTAGCAAGAAGCCCGTGCTCCGGGCGCGGGCCGATCCCGCACTACGCAGGCCGATTCCGCCCCGCGCCGCGCTTCTCGCACCGAAGTGGCGGCTTTGGCCCCGCCTCCGGGCGCGCACGCAACCGGGGCGCGCCCGCGGCGACCTCAGGCCACGCCGCGAATGGGCGGCTCGTGGAACAGGCGACCACGCACGCGCTCCGACGCTCCCACGCGATCGAGGTAGGGCGTCACGCCACCCATCTGGAACGGCCATCCCGCGCCGAGGATCAGACATAGGTCGATGTCCTCCGCGGCCGCGACGACCCCGTCGTCGAGCATCCTGCCGATCTCGTCGGCGAGACCGTCCTCGATCCGAGTGAGGAGCTGCTGTTCGGTCATCGGGGTCCCGGAGCCTCCCACGAGCGCGACGGCCTTCTTGTCGAAGCCCTTTCGCTTGCCCTTGGCGTCCCGCTCAAAGATGTGCCCGTACTCCGCCAGCCGGTGGAGGGCCGGGCTCTCGAAGAACCGGTCGGGGAACGCGGCGTGATGGGTGTCGAGTACGTGAGCGCCCACGGTGAGGCCGACCAGCTCGAGAAGCTCGAACGGCGTCATCGGGAGGCCGAAGGGCGCTGTCGCCCGGTCCACAACCTCGAACGGCGTGCCCGTCTCGACGGCGTGCATGGCCTCTCCAAGGAGCTTCGCCAGGACGCGGTTGACCACAAACCCCGGTGCGTCCGCCGTGATGACGGCGCTCTTGCCAAGTGCCTTCGCCACGACCATCGCCGTCGAGAGCGTCTCGTCATCGGTGGCCCGGGTAGTGACCACCTCGACGAGAGGCATGACGGCCACGGGGTTGAAGAAGTGGAAGCCGACGAGCCGTGACGGGTTCGCCAACCCGGATCCGATGGCGGTCACCGACAGTGAGGACGTGTTCGTGGCCAGAACACACGTCTCCGAGACGATCTTCTCAACGTTGGCGAAAACGGACTGTTTGACCTGCAGTTCCTCGAAGACCGCCTCGATAACCCAGTCGGCGTCGTGGAAGTCGCCGAGATCGGTGGTGCCCGCGATGAGCGCCTTCAGCCGGTTGGATTCGTCCGACGAGATGCGCCCTTTCGTGTGGAGTTCGTCGATCGAGGCCCGGATCCCGGCCACACCCTTGTCGACGCGCTCCTGGTCGATGTCGGTGATGACGACGGGAACCTTGAGTTTACGAACGAAGAGGAGGGCGAATTGCGAGGCCATCAGCCCGGCGCCGACGATGCCCACCTTGGTGATCTTTCGGGCCAGGTCGGCTGACGGCGCCCCTGCCGGGTGCTTCGCGCGCTTCTGCACGAGGTCGAAGGCGTAGATGCTTGCCCGGAACTGGTCGCCCGAGACAAGATCGGCGAGTGCCTCGTCTTCGGCGGCGAAGGCATCTTCTCGTGAGGCCTTCTTCGCGCCCGCGAGGAGATCCAGCGCCGCGTAGGGCGACTTAGCGACCGTGCCGATCCGGGATTGCAGAGTTTTGCGAGCGATGCCGATGGCAGCATCCCACTTGACCGCTCGTTCGATCTTGCCGGGCACGGCCTTCCGCACGACCTCGAGTTCGCCGTGCACGACCTGGTCGGCCCAGCGAAGGCTGTCTTCGAGGAAGGCGGCTGAACCGAAGATCGCGTCGGCGATCCCGAGCTCGTACGCTTCGCGAGCCTTGAGGGTTCGGTTGTTCTTGAGCGGGTTCTCGACGATCACCTTCAGGGCGTTCTCGATACCGATCAGGTTGGGCAGGAGGTAGGCGCCGCCCCAACCGGGAATGATGCCGAGGAAGACCTCGGGGAAGGCCACGGCGGGCGCGTTGGCGTCGATCGTCCGGTAGTCGGCGTTGAGGGCGATCTCGAGACCCCCACCGAGAGCCAGGCCGTTGATGAAGACGAACGTCGGCACTCCAGCGTCGTGCAGCTTGCCGAGAGCCTCGTGCCCCAGCTGAGCCATCTGCTTGCCGGCCTCGCGGCTCGGGATCTGGCCGACCTTGGACAGATCGGCTCCGGCCGCGAGGAAGTAGGGCTTGCCGGTGACGGCGATTGCTGCGATCTCCCCGCCGGCGGCGCGCGACCTCAGGGTGTCCATCGTCCTGGAGAACTCGACCAGCGTGACCGGCCCGAGCGTCGACGGGCGACGGTGATCTCGATCGTTGTCGAGGGTGACCAGCGCCAAAACACCTCCGGACGCGAGATTGACGTCGCGAACGTACGAGTGCGTGACGACCTCGTCGGCTGAAAGCTCGAGGAGCTGAGTGGTGTCGAGGCTCATCGGGTGACCTTTCGTGCGTTTCGTCCGTCGAAGTGCGGGTTCTCCCAGACGACGCTGCCGCCCTGGCCGAGGCCGATGCACATGGCCGTCATCCCGTAGCGAACCTCAGGGTGGAGCTCGAACTGGCGAGCGAGTTGGATCATGAGGCGGACACCGGACGAGGCCAGAGGATGGCCGACCGCGATCGCGCCGCCCCAGGGGTTCACTCGTGGGTCGTCGTCGTCGATGCCGAAGTGGTCGAGCAGCGACAGCACCTGAACGGCGAACGCTTCGTTGAGCTCGAACAGGCCGATGTCGTCGATCGTGAGTCCGGCCTTCCGGAGTGCCTTTTCGGAAGCAGGGACCGGGCCGATGCCCATGATCTCCGGCTCGACGCCGGCGAAGGCGAAGCTGACAAGGCGCATCTTCGGGGTCATTCCGGCGGCTCGCGCCGCCTCCTCTGAGGCGATGAGTGACACCGTGGCCCCGTCGTTCAGACCGGAGGAGTTACCGGCGGTGACGCGTCCGTGCGGACGAAACGGCGTGCGCAGGGCCGCGAGCCCCTCCATCGTGGTTTCAGGACGCGGCGCCTCGTCGCGGTCGGCGAGACCCCAGCCGGAATCCGTCTTCACCGCAACCGAGACGAGGTCGGGCTGGATGTGCTCGCCGTCGTAGGCCGCCGCGAGCTTCTGCTGCGACCGCATGGCGTAGCGATCCGAGCGCTCCTTCGTGAGCGAAGGGAAGCGATCGTGGATGCGCTCGGCGGTGTTGCCCATGTTCAGCGCCTCGGCGCTGACAAGCCGCTCGCTGAGGAAGCGCGGGTTCGGGTCGGCCCCGAAGCCCATCGGATGGCGTCCCATGTGCTCGACACCGCCGGCGAGTGCGAAATCGTAGGCGCCGAAGGCAATCGCTCCGGCGACGGTCGTCACGCTCGTCATCGCACCGGCACACATGCGATCGACGGCGTAGCCCGGGACCGACTCGGGAAGACCCGCCAACAGGGCGGTGGTCCGGCCGAGCGTGAGGCCCTGGTCGCCCTGTTGCGTCGTCGCGGCAATCGCGACGTCGTCGATAGCTGCGGGGGCAAGCGACGGGTTGCGTTCGAGCAGCCCCTTCATCGCCTTCACGACGAGGTCGTCGGCCCTCGTCTGCCAGTACATTCCCTTGTCGCCGGCTCGCCCGAACGGGGTGCGAACCCCGTCGACGAAGACGACTTCTGCTCTTTCGGCCACGATGCCTCCTGATATCGAACCTCTCCGAGCGAATCGGAGCCGTCACCGATCCTAGGAGCGCACCCTGGACGCAAGTAATCCTTTGATGCTTCCTACGAAGCGGAGTCGTCCGGCGCCGAGAGCGCTTGGTGAGCCTCGACAAAGGCTTGGACGATCGTGGCTGCGGTCGCCGCGATCTGCCACTCTCGCGCGCCTGCCTGGCGGAGCGCGTCGCCGATGTGGTCAACGTCGATGACGTCCGGGACGTCCCAGGCCACACGACGGAGGTGATCGGGAGTCAGGAGGTTCTCCACCGGGATCGACATGGCCTCCGACATGTGCAGGAGGCGGGGGCGCGCAGCTTTGTACCGGGCGTCGGCCTCCGGAGCGCGGTCGATCCAGGAACGTGGCGGTGGCAGAGTGTCGGTGCTCGGGCCCCGCAGGGACGGCAGATCGGTCGACGCGCGTCCGCGTTCGAGGGCGGCCCACCAGCGGGCGAGTTCGGTCCGCGACGCGCGACCGACGAACTCCTTCATGGCGCCGAGGTCACGCTTGGATGTCGGCGCGTTCTTCACGGCGGCAATGATCGACGAGTCGGGAAGCAGGCGTCCTGGCGAGGTGTCGACCTCACGGGCGTATTCGTCTCTGGCCTCCCAGAGTTCGCGAACGAGGCCGAGAGCCCGCTGCCCGCGGAGGGTGGACAGGCCGGAGGTCCGCCGCCATGGATCCTGGCGCGCCGGCTTGGCGTCGCGGTGCAGGGTCGCCTCGAACTCCTCTTCGGCGATTTCGACTTTCTCCTGCTCTGCGAGCACTTCGTACATGGCGTCGCGGAGGTCGACGAGGAGCTCGACATCGAGGGCGGCGTACACCAGCCAGCTCTGGGGGAGCGGGCGCGTCGACCAATCGGCCGCGGAGTGTTCCTTGGCCAGGTGGATGCCGAGCAGTTCTTCGACGACGGCTCC
>JAODMX010000484.1 GCA_025464735.1 Frondihabitans sp.
CCGGCTCCGGCGCGGCCGGCGAGGATGAGCCGGTGACCGAGAACCGGGCCACTCAGGGCATCGATGTCGTCGGGAATCACAAAGCGGCGACCGTTGAGGGCGGCCCACGACTTGGCGGCGCGCATCAACTGCAGGGTGGCGCGGGGGCTTGCTCCGAGCCGGAGGTCAGGGTGGGATCGCGTGGCCTGGACGATGTCGACGGCATACCGCTCAACCACGCTGGCGGCGTACACCGAACGCACTGTGGCGATCATGCGCTGGAGGTCGGCGAGCGACACGAGCGGGTCGAGGCTGTCGAGGGGGCTCGTCGTCTCGCGCTGACGAAGCATGCGCAGTTCGCTCTCGGCATCCGGGTAGCCCAGCGAGATACGCGCCATGAATCGGTCGCGCTGCGCCTCGGGAAGCGAGTAAGTGCCCTCCATCTCGACGGGATTCTGGGTCGCGACGACGAGGAACGGGTTCGGCAACGGGTGCGAGAAGCCGTCGACGGTGACCTGGCGCTCCTCGAGACTCTCGAGAAGGGCCGACTGCGTCTTCGGCGACGCGCGGTTGATCTCGTCGCCGATGACGATGTTCGCGAAGACGGGGCCGGGCTTGAACTCGAACTCGTTGGTCTGCCGATCGAAGATCGAGACGCCGGTGATGTCGCTGGGAAGCAGGTCGGGGGTGAACTGGATCCGGCTCACCGTAGCGTCGACAGCCTTACCGATCGCCCGCGCGAGCTGGGTCTTGCCGACACCGGGGACGTCTTCGATGAGCAGGTGGCCCTCGGCGAGGAGAACCGTGAGGGCGGTCGAGATGGCACCGGCCTTGCCGTCGATCACCGTGCCGATCGCCTCGAGGATTCGCCTGGCGTGATGCTGGACCTCGTCGAGTTCCATCGGCGGAAGGTCAGAGGCAGCGGTTCTGCGACCATGCGAGCTACCTGTGGCGGGGGTGTCTGTCGTGGTCGTCATTGTGTTCTCTGTTCGGAGCCGGACCGCGCCGCGGCTTGCTCTGCCAGATAGGCGGCAACGGGCGACGGAACATAGGGCGTGATGTCTCCCCCGAGTGAAGCGACCTGGCGGACGAGCGAACTCGACACCAGCGCGTGGGCAGGATCGGGGAGAAGGAAGACCGTCTCGACGCCGGCGAGACTTCGATTCATGATCGCCATCGGGGTCTCGTAGGCGACGTCCACCTGCGAGCGGATGCCTTTGACGAGCACCTTCGCCCCCACGCTCGTGCAGTAGTCGACCAGGAGGCCCTCACTCCAGCTCGTCACCGACACGTTGTCGGGGAAGGTGCCCTCCGCGAGCGACTGTTCGATCAGCGAGACGCGCTTCTCGAGTGGGATGAGACCTCTCTTATCGGGATTGTGCACGACCAGGACGTGGAGTTCGTCGAAGAGCCCGGCGGCCCGCGCGATGACGTCGAGATGCCCGAGGGTGACCGGGTCGAACGACCCGGGAACGACGGCGATCGTGCTCATTTGCTCAGACTAGCCGCCGAGGGTGGCCTGTGGCTGAACGCCCGGGTGACGCCTCCGGACCAGACATTTCGTTGCCTGGTCGGCCTCCTTCGGTCTCAGTTCTTGGCGAGGAAGTCGCGGCTCGTCTCGTCGAGGCGTCGCGCCAATGCTGCCGCGAGAGCAGGATGCTCGACGAGGGACGGATCGGCCTCGATCACCTCGGCCGCATGCTCCCGTGCGAGCGAGATGACGTCGCCGTCGTGGGCGACTCGCAGCAGACGCAGCGACGAGCGGCCGCCTGACTGGGTACTGCCGAGCACATCACCCTCCCGGCGGAGATCGAGGTCGATCTGCGCGAGGGCGAAACCATCGGTGGTGGACGCGACCGCATCGACCCGCTGTCTCGCGAGCGATTCCTCTTCGCTGTTCGTCACCAGCAGACAGAGCCCCGGATGCCCGCCTCGCCCCACGCGCCCGCGCAACTGGTGAAGCTGCGAGACGCCGAACCGCTCGGCGTCGAGCACCACCATGGTCGAGGCGTTCGGCACGTCGACGCCCACCTCGATCACGGTCGTGGCGACCAGCACGTCGATTGCTCCCCGGGCGAACTCCTGCATCGTGGCATCTTTCTCCGGCGACGACATTCGGCCGTGCAGGGGCTCGACACGGCGGCCCTCGAGAGCGGGCGCGGCACGGAGAGCGGCTAGGACGGCCGTGACGCTCGCGATCTCGGTCGGTCTCGCAAGCGCCGCGCCGCCCGCGTCCGCGCCGCCGGCCGCGCCCTCGCTCCCCTCAGCGGGATCGTCGCCCAACTCGTCTCCGGGCTCTCTCGTGCCCGGGTCGATCGCCGGGCAGACGACGAACACCTGGCGCCCCCTCGCGATCTCCTCCGCTGATCGCTCCCAGACCCGGTTGATCCAGGCGGGGTGATCAGGCAGCGCCACGACGAACGACTCGATCGGCTGACGGCCCTTCGGCAGCTCGGCGATGGTCGACACATCCAGGTCGCCGAAGACCGTCATCGCGACGGTGCGCGGAATCGGAGTGGCCGTCAGCACGAGAACGTGCGGCGGGGTCGCCCCCTTCTGACGGAGCGCTTCGCGCTGGTCGACTCCGAAGCGGTGCTGCTCGTCGACGACGACAAGCCCCAGGTCGTAGAACTCGACCTTGTCGCTGATCAACGCGTGCGTGCCGACCACGAGATGGGACTGACCGCTGACGATGGCCAGAGTGGCCTTGCGGCGCTCCGCCACCGGCATCTGGCCGGTGAGGAGGACGGGTCGGAGACGCGCGGAGAGATCAGGACCGAGCGTCTGAACGATCGACCGGAGGTGCTGCGAGGCCAGGACCTCGGTCGGCGCAAGGAGCGCGGACTGACCCCCCGACTCGGCGACCGCGAGCATCGCCCGGAGCGCGACCAGCGTCTTGCCCGAACCTACCTCCCCCTGAACCAGCCGGTTCATCGGCACGTCCGCCGCGAGATCACGAGCGATCTCGTCGCCCACGAGGCTCTGATCTCCCGTCAACTCGAACGGCAGCGCGCCATCGAACTGCTCGAGGAGACCGCCCGCCCTCTGAACACGCGACACGGCGGCCGCCTGACGCAGCTCAGCTCGCTGCTGCAGGAGGGCGCTCTGCAGAACGAACGCCTCGTCGAATTTCAGGGTCTCGTGCGCAGCCTTCCAATCTCGGTCGCGCTCGGGCCGATGCACCTTCTCGAGGGCTTCGCGAAGCGGCATCAGGTCAAGCTCTCGACGAACGCTCTCGGGCACCGAGTCTGGCAGCGGCGGCAGGGTGTCGAGCGCCACCTCGATCGACTTCTGCACCTGCCAGGACGCCACGGACGCACTCGCCGGATAGATCGGGATCGGCTGCTTTGCATAGGCCTGCGCCGACGCATCACCCGCCTCCGCCGCTTTGGCGTCCCCGGATTCGAACAGCTCGTAGTCGGGATGCGCCAGCTGACGGTTGCCGCGATAGTCGCCCACTTTGCCGGCGAAGATGCCGCGCTTGCCGGGGATCAGGTCTTTCGCACGCCAGCCCTGATTGAAGAAGGTGAGGGTCAGGATCCCTGTGCCATCACCGATCCGGACCTCCAGAATCGAGCCACGCCGCGCCCGCATCGACCGCTCACGGACATCGAGGACCTCGGCCACGATCGTGATGCTCTCGCCGACGGCCAAGTGATCGAGCGCCGTCAGCTCGCCGCGCCGGGCGTAGCGGCGCGGATAGTGGCTGAGGAGGTCACCCACCGTGGTGTAGCCGAAGGCACGCTTGAGCGCCGCGGCGGTCCGCCCGCCGAGCGCGTTCGTCAGGCTCACGTCGAGAGGAGTGACCGTCGTCGGGACGACGGCGCGCGGCTGGGAGGTGACCACCCTTCAACGGTACCGCGACCCTCTGACGTCCCCACTGCGGATCCTTGGCCCACTCGCCTGTCAGGATGGTCGGGTGACTCGCATCATCGCCGGATTCGCCGGCTCGACCAACCTCGACGTGCCGAGGTCCGGCACCCGGCCCACCAGCGACCGCGTCAGGGAAGCGCTCTTCTCGGCCCTTGAGGCACGCGACGAGATTCGTGGGCTGCGCGTCGTCGACCTCTACGCGGGCACCGGGGCACTCGGGCTCGAAGCGGCGTCACGCGGAGCGTCCCAGGTCATCCTGGTCGAGAACGCACCCCAGGCCGCCCGAGTCTGCCGGACCAACGCGGCGCTCGTGACCGCCCGGGCTCCGCGCGGCACCGCACCGTTCATCGACGTCGCGAACCAGTCGGTGCGCGCCTTCCTGCAGCACACCTCTCCTGGCTCGATCGACCTCGCGTTCATCGATCCGCCCTACGAACTCGACGGTGACGAGTTGGCCCGCGACCTCCTGGCGCTCGCGCCCCTGCTCGCCCCTGAGGCTCTCGTCGTCGTCGAGCGACGCGCAAGCGGAGGCGAGCCCACCTGGCCACCGGGTCTCACCCTCGAGTCGAAGAAGGCCTACGGCGACACCCTCCTCTGGTTGGCCCGCGCGGCGACGCCCGCTTGACTTCGCGTTTGTTCCGGTCGCCTCGCGCACATTCGCGAAGTCACGCCCGCACGCGCGATGCGACTCACCCTTGGGCGCCAGACCAGCCGGAGTAGGGGTCCCACCCTGTGGCATCAGCGAGGGGGCGGCCGTCCACGGTGACCGTGGGTGCTGGATCCTGTGGCCTGACACGGCCGATGCGACGGAAGCCGCCGGGGAGCGGCGTGCCCTCGAGGAAAGTCGCGAACAGCGAGTGGTCCTCACCGCCGGCCAGGGCGCCACGCGGATCGCTGCCCAGTGCCGCAGCCTCGAGATCGATCACGACACCGGAGGCGAGAGCCACGCGCCCGGCGTCGAGGGCGAGGCCGTCTGAGAGGTCGAGCATCGAGGTGGCCCCGGCGACACTCGCCAGAACGCCATCCGCCACCGGAGGCGTCGGGGCGAGGTGCCAGGCGACGTCGGGATCGCGCTCCCGGAGGGCGCGGGCGAGAGTCGCGTCGGGCTCCGCTCGATGGTCGACCCCGAGGCGGAACAACAGATCGAGGCCACGTCCCGAGCGGCCGAGTGCGCCGGAGACGGCCACGATGTCGCCGACCCGGGCCCCGTTCCGCCTGACAGATTCTCGCCCTTCAAGGTCGCCGAAGGCCGTGACCGCGATCGTCATCGTCGGCGAGACCGACAAATCCCCGCCCACAACGCCGCACCCGGGAGCCATTGCCTCGCACCCCTCGCGAAGGCCGTCGGCGAACTCCTCGAGAAAGGCCACTGCCGTCTCACCCGGCACAGCCAGCGCAACGACGAGGGCGGTCGGTCGCGCTCCCATGGCCGCGACGTCGGAGAGGTTCGATGCTGCGGCCTTCCAGCCCAGATCGTGGGCGGTCGACCACGCCAGACGGAAATCCGGGCCATGCACCATAAGGTCGGTCGTCACCACGAACCGACCATCGGGCGCGCGCACCACGGCGGCATCGTCTCCCGGGCCCAGAAGCGTGTCGCTCCCCTGCGGGAGACGGGGCAGGATCCGGTGGAGGGTGGCGGTTTCGCCCAGGCCCGCGACGGTCTCGCAGGGCGTCTCGTTCACGCTCATACGTTCACGGTAACGTGACACGCGATGTCTCTCCTGCCCCGGCGCCGCGTCGTTGGTGCGACCCTCGCCGTCCTGGCGCTCGCACCACTACTCGCCGCCTGCTCCCCCACCGTGTCGCTGACCCCCGAGGCCGGCGCGAACACGGTCGCCTGCGCCGGAGTGATCACCCGCCTGCCAACATCGCTCGGCGGCCTCACGATGCGCGACACGAACGCGCAGGGCACCGGCGCCTGGGGTTCCCCGTCGGCCGTGCTCCTCCGCTGCGGCCTCCCGACACCCGACCGTTCGACCCTCCCCTGCTACACCCTCGGCGGAATCGACTACCTCGTGCAACAAAAGGGCAAAGACGGTCAGGATGCCATCCTCACCACCTACGGGCGAACCCCGGGCGTGCAAATCGTCATCGACACCGACCGCGTCTCCACCAGCGTGCTGCGCGACCTCGGGGCGGCGGTCGGAACGATCCCCACCACCCGCAAGTGTCTCTAGCGCGCGGGGGCGCGGGGCTCGGCGCGGCCATCTGCGGCGTTGTCGTCGGTTGCGATAGCGCTGCTATCGCTGCCCTCCTCCGCCTTGCGGCTGACCCCTCCGAGCTCCGCGCCCGGGGGTCGACCCGTGGCCGAGCCCGGGCGGCGGGGGCCGCGGTTTCGGCCGGGGTGCCAGCGCCGCGGCACTGGCATGTCGGCCGGAGTCCCGTGTCTCACCGGCGCACCCCGGCCGCAGCAAGCGCGCGGTCGAGCCGCTCGGGGTGGTGGAGG
>JAODMX010000494.1 GCA_025464735.1 Frondihabitans sp.
CAGCCTGCTCGACCAGGGGCTCGGAAACGGAAACGTCGGCGTGTTCCCGCTGCCCGGCATCAAGACGCCGGCCATGAACCTCGGCACCAACAACTCGTACCTGCTGAAAGGCACCAAGGCGGAGGAAGCCGGCTCGTGGGCGTTCCTGCAGTACTGGCTGAAGCCAAGCGTTCAGGCGACCTGGGACACCCAGAACGGGTTCCTGCCCAGCAACAAGGCGACGAATGACGACCCCACCTGGAAGTCGTACCTCGCCAAGAACCCGCGTGTGGCCGAGTTCGCGTCAGAACTCTCCTATGCCAAGGCTCGCCCCTCGATCACCCAGTACGGCGAGGTGAGTGCCGCTCTGTCGGAGGAGATCCAGAAGGCGATGCTTCTGAAGGAAACTCCGTCGGCCGCGCTGGCCAACGCCGAGAAGGGCGCGCAGGCGGCTCTCTCGAAGTAGTCGCGACAGCATGCTGTGCATGGGCGGGGTGCCGATCGGGGCACCCCGCCCACGTCCTTGTCAGACCGGCGTAGGAACCGCGACCGAGTCGAGAGTGGGGACCATCTCGAGCAGGCGAGCGGCCGGGGTCTCGGGCAGGTCATGCCCGCCCGTCGCGACTCCGACCGACCAGCGCGGGGCAGCCGGGTCGGCCAGCGGGATGGCGACGAGACCCTGAGCCTGCGGCTTCGCCGCGATAGGACGCGGCACGAGCGCCACGCCGAGACGGCGCTGCACGAAATCGAGGAGCGTATGCACGTCGTTGACCGAGAAACCGATGCGACGGTCCAGGTCACGCTCGGCGAAAGCGGCATCGTTGATCGACCGGACGCCCCACGACTCCTGGAAGTCGACGAAGGTCTCACCCTCGAGATCGGTCCACTGCACCTGCGAATTCCGTGCCAGGCGGGAATCGCTCGCACAGAGGAAGACGAGGGGCTCGACCGCGATCTCCGCGACCGACGGCGCCCCGGTGGGGAAGCGGCCCAAAGGCAGGCCACCCTCCGCCGAGGCGACGAAGGCGATGTCGAGATCGCCGGCGCGGAGTCGGGAAAGCAGCCCCGAAGATCCGGCCTGCTCGAAGGTGATGGTGACTTTCGGGTAGCGACCGTGAAAACGCGTCAGGAGATCCGGCAGGTCGATGACGCCGAGGCACTGCTCGGATCCGACTCGGAGATCGCCCGTGACTTCGCCTCGCGCGGCGACGACGGCGTCACGGCCGGCCACCGCCTGGGCCAGGAGGGCGCGGGCGTGCGGCAGCAGCGCACGACCCGCGCCGGTCAGCTCGACCCGTCGCGTGGTCCTTGTGAACAGCGGCGTCTGGAGTTCGTCTTCGAGGGTGCGGATCGCCGCCGACAGGCCCGACTGTGACACGCGCGTCACCTCAGCGGCGCGAGTGAACTGCTGTGCTTCAGCGAGCGCAACGAAGTACTCCATCTGCCGGAGGTCCATGACGGGCTCAGTTGATCTCGGCCGGGTTACCGCCGACGCGGCGGTTCTCGTCGAGGGCGTCGATCGCCTGCATCTCGTCAGCGCTCAGCTCGAACGAGAAGACATCGAAGTTCTCGGCCATGCGCTCGCGTCGGTTCGACTTCGGAATCACGATGTTGCCCGTCTGCAGGTGCCAGCGAAGCACAATCTGAGCCGGTGTGACGTCGTGCGCGGCGGCCGCCTGCTGGATCGGAGCCAGGCCGAAGAGGTCGTACTTCCCCTGGCCGAGCGGACCCCAGGCCTCCGTGACGATGCCGTGCTCGGCCTGGAATGCCCGGAGCTCACGCTGCTGGAAGATCGGGTGGAGTTCCACCTGGTTGACCGCCGGCACGATGTCGGTCTCGGCGAGGAGGCGCTCGAGGTGCGGAACGAGGAAGTTGCTGACGCCGATCGCTTTCGCGCGGCCGTCAGCTGCGAAGGTCTCGAAGGTGCGCCAGGTGTCGACGTAGAAGTCGTTGGCGGGCATCGGCCAGTGGATCAGGTAGAGGTCGAGGCTCTCCAGACCGAGTGCATCGAGGCTCCGGGCGAACGCGTTCTCGACGTCGCGAGCCTTGTGGTGGTCATTGCGAAGCTTCGTCGTGACGAAGATCTCTTCGCGCGGGATTCCCGAGGCGCGAAGGGCGGCGCCCACCTCCGCCTCGTTGTTGTAGCCGGTCGCCGTGTCGATGTGGCGGTAGCCGACCTCGAGGGCGTCTTCGACAACGCGCTGCGTGTCGGCCGGATCGACGAGGAAGACCCCGAAGCCAAGCTGAGGAATGGTGGTGTTGGAATTGAGGGGAATCGTCGTCAAAGTGTCAGGCATGTCTTCGACCCTAGGAAGGCTGGTTCGTGACGTCAAATGGAAAGTCCTCATGCGATTCAGAAGCTGAGTGCATGAATCGCGCGGACTGTCAGGATGGAAGTCACAAGAATTTCGACGAAGGAGTCCCGACATGAAGATCGCACTCACCGGTGGCAGCGGCAAACTCGGACGCAACGTCGTACGTCGTCTGACCGACGACGGCCACGACGTCACGAACCTCGACCAGTTCGGAACCCGTGGTCCCGGCTACCTGAAGACCGACCTCACCGACTACGGGCAGGTCGTCGACGCCATCCTCGGTCTCGACGAGCGACAGGGCACCTTCGACGCGATCGTGCACCTCGGAGCGATCCCGGCCCCCGGGATCCTGCCGGACGTCGCCACCTTCCACAACAACATGCTCTCGACGTACAACGTGTTTCAGGCGGCACGGCGGGCGGGCATCAAGCGCATCGTCTACGCCTCGAGCGAGACGGTGCTGGGGCTGCCCTTCGACATCGACCCGCCCTACATTCCGGTCGACGAGGAGTACCCCGCCCGCCCGGAGAGCACCTACTCGCTCGTGAAGCACCTCGAAGAGCAGATGGCCATCCAGCTCACCCGCTGGGATCCGACCCTCAGCATCACCGCCTTCCGCTTCTCGAACGTCATGAACCCGGAGGACTACGCGGCCTTCCCCTCGTTCGACTCCGATGCGACCCTGCGCAAGTGGAACCTCTGGGGCTACATCGACGGACGCGACGGCGCCCAGGCAGTCGCCAAGGCCCTGGAGAACGCGAAGCCCGGGTTCGAGACGTACATCATCGCCGCCGCTGACACCGTGATGTCGCGCCCGAGCGCCGACCTCGCCGCCGAAGTGTTCCCTGACGTAGCCCTGAAGCGCCCCGTCTCGGGTACCGAAACCCTGCTCTCGATCGACAAGGCACGCCGCCTCCTGGGCTACGCCCCCGAGCACAGCTGGCGAGACGAGGCCTAGAGAAAGAAGTTGGGCCCGGCCGCGGGGTAGGGGCCCGCGGCCGGGCCGATCACCGGCCGGACGAGTTTCGGGTCCACCTCCGATCGAGCGATCACAACTAAGAGCCGAATCGGGTGGATCGCTTACGCGATCTGTTGGCCCCATTTATGGGGACACGCCACGCACCCCAATCGGCGGACGTCCCCGGTCGACACAATCTACACTCGATGACATCGTCCGCCGCGGGGCCGAGATGGAGTCTCGACGCGGCCGGCCGGAAAGGCCCGCCTTGGAGCAGACGACCCTCTACGACGTCTCGGCGGCTCCCCGACCCCGCCGACGGGTCACCAAGCGGTTCTCAACCACACCGGACGACGTCCTCCTCCGCGCAACCCGTGACGGCGATCGTGACGCCTACGGCGAGCTCTACCGTCGCCACGCGAAGGCGGGCCTCGTCGCAGCCCGAAGTTTCAGCGATCTTGGTGAGCCCGACGACCTCGTCTCCGAAGCGTTCGCCAACATCTACGAGACCCTGATCAACGGAGCCGGGCCGACTGGATCCTTCCGTCCCTACCTCTACGTGACCATCCGCAACCTCGCGCATCGCCGCCTGCGGACCACCGGCCGCGAGGTCGACATCGACCCTGAGACCGTCAGGATCGCATCGGCAGACGACCCCGTCCACGCAGCTCTCGAGGCGAGCCTCACTACGACGGCCTTCCGGTCGCTGCCCGAACGCTGGCAGACCGTCCTCTGGTACACGGAGGTCGAGCGGATGACTCCTCGGCAGGCCGGAGAGCTGATGGGCATCGGCGCCAACGCCGTGTCCGCCCTCTCGTTTCGAGCGCGAGCGGCGCTTCGCCAGGCCTGGGTGCAGGGCCACGTGACCGATACCACTGCGACGGGAACTCACCGCGAGGCGTTGTCGAGGCTTGCCGGCTGGTCGCTGGGGACGCTCTCCGAACGCGACGAGGCCCTGGTGGACAACCATCTGAAGACCTGCACCCGCTGTCGGCTCGTGGCCGAAGAGCTCGAAGACGTCTCGAGTCGCCTGGCGATCATCCTGCTGCCGTTGATCCTCGGCGGCACCGCTGCACTCCTGTTCCAGCGACAGATCGCATCGGGCTCAGGATCCGCGACCGCTGCGTCCGCAGGCTTCCACCTGACCGCGCTCTCCAGCCCGACGCGCATCGGATGGATCGCTATCGCAGGCGCGACGGTCATCGCGGCTTCCGCCGTCGTCGTGGCGAACGCCCTCGTCACGGCGCCTGTCGTGGAGACAGCGCGCGGTGGCGGGCACAGTGCGACCACGGTTCCGACGACGACTCCGACAACCCCCGCTCCCGTGGCGTCGCAGCCAGCGAAAATCATCGCCCCGCCGCCCGTGACAATCGTCGCGCCCAACCCGCCGTCACCGCGACAGACGTCCGTGCCTCCGGCTGCGGTCAGCGCTCCGTCCACACCGTCGTCGACTCCCCCGGTCGTCCTCACCGCAGACGGCGCACCCGTGGTCACGAGCCCATCCGTCGTCCTCACTCGTGAGTCGATGACGACGGTCAGGGGTACCGCTCCGATCGGCTCGACGATCCTCGTCGGTCGCGGCGGAACCTCGGTGGGCACGGCCCGTGTCGATGCGTCCGGATCCTGGACCTGGACCGCCACGAAACTCGCCGAAGGCCGAACAACATTCACGTTCACGGCAACCCGCTCGGGCGACGCACCTTCGGCCGCCACGAAAGTCGTCGTAACGCGGGACTCCATCGCACCGGCCTCGCCCGTCATCACGAGCGAAGCCGCGAACACCCAGGTCACCCCCTACCGGCTCGCTGGCACAGCAGAGCCGTTGTCGACGGTCACTGTCGAATCGACGACGGGCGGGGTTCTGAAGACCATTCGCACCGATGCTGCGGGACAGTGGTCGACGGGTACGATCGCCGGTTTCACACCCGCAATGTCGAGCCTGCTCGTCACAGCCACGGATGCCGCGGGCAATGTGTCTCAGGCGACGACCGCGGGGCCGTTCGCATTCGTGCCGGTGTTCACGGATCCGTCGGGTCAGACCTACAGCACGCCGACCGTTTCTTTCGATCTCACGGGGTGGCCGGGGAGCAGTGTCACACTGACGCTGAACGGCGTGACGCAGGGCGCTCCCGTCGTCTTTCCACGGTCAGGGGCGGTGAGCCGCACAGTGAGCACGACCAATGGATCCGCATTGCCAGCGGGCGACTACAGCGTCACGGCCACCTACACGGATGGCACGAACACGTCGACGGCAACCGCCACCTGGACTTTCACGGTCGCGCCCGGCTGACCTCTGCACGGGCGCCCGACCGGATCGTCTTTTCGGCATCGGACAGCAACAGGTACATGGATCGCGTGGTCTTCGGCACGGACGCAAAGCCGAACCTCGCGTAAAAGGCGACCGCCGCTTCGTCGACCGCGTAGACGATGATCGCGCGCGCCCCGATGAGGCGGGACGCTTCGATGCTCTTCATGACGGCGTCTTGCAGCAGGGACGCCCCGAGGCCCTGCCCCTGGGAGCCGACATCGACCGCCAGGCGCCCGATCAGGACCACGGGTATCGGATCCGGCATATTGCGCCGGAGCGCCCCCGAGGCGTCTTCGGGGCGGAGCGAACTGGCGGCAAGGCAGTAGTAGCCGGCGATGCGGCCTGTCTCTTCGTCAACGGAGACGAAGGTGCGGGAAGCGCCACCGGATTCGTTGCGGATCGCGCGGATCTGCA
>JAODMX010000503.1 GCA_025464735.1 Frondihabitans sp.
CGAGCCGTACTCGGCGACGAGCTCCTGGTATTTCTGGTTGCTGAGCGCCTTCATCGGCGCCGTGTAGAAGACCTTGTCGCGCGCATGCTGCATGGCCAGGTGGATCGCGAACTCAGCCACGAGCGTCTTGCCGGCACCCGTCGGTGCGGCGACGAGGACGCTCCGGCCGGCTTCGACGACTTCGCACGCCGCGATCTGGAACGGGTCGAGCGAGAAGGAGAGCCGGGACCGGAAGGCCTGCAACTGAGGAGTGTTGGATCGGTTTCGCGAAGCGGCGTACCGTTCGGCCGGAGACGGTTCGCTACTGGTCACGACCCCATTCTGTCACGCAGGGACGACGTCACTCCCCCGCGAGCTCGGCGTCGATCTCAGCATCGAGGGCCGCTACCTTCTTGGCCTTGCGACGGTCGTGGACCCAGGTGATTCCGCAGGCGGCGGCGTACAGGGCGAGCATCGGGATGGCCAGGAGCAGCATCGAGATCACATCGGCCGCCGGCGTGACGAGAGCGGTGAAGAGAACGATGAGGATGATGGCGACGCGCCAGCTCCTGATGATGGCGTGCGCCGAGAGGACCCCGACGAAGTTGAGCAAGACGAGGAAGACCGGCAGCACGAAGGCGACGCCGACCGCCAGGACGAGCTTCAAGACGAAGTCGTAGTAGGTCTTGGCATCGATGATGCTGGAGTCTTGAGAGCCGATGAAGCTCGTCATCACCTGGACGATGTGCGGCAGCACGAAGTAGCCGGCTGCGCAGCAGACGATGAAGAGCGGGATGGCCGTCAGGAGGAAGCCGAGCGCGTAGATCTTCTCTTTGCGAACAAGCGCGGGCACGATAAAGGCCCAGACCTGGTACAGCCACACGGGGCTCGAGATGATGACGCCGACGGTGATGCTGATCTGCAGTTTGAGGTCGAACGCGCCGGTTATGTTCGAGAAGTTGAGCGACGCGAGACGGTGCTGTGAACCGGTGAGAGCGAGAACCGGGGCGCTGAGTGCGCTCAGGACGCCCGCCGACAGAAACCAGCCGACGATTGAGCCGACAAGGATGCCGATGGCGGCATAAAACAGGCGCTTACGAAGCTCGATGAAGTGCGAGCCGAGCGACATCCGCCCTTCGCGACGCGCAGCCTTCTGGGCGTTGCGGGCACTCTTATCGCCGCTGACGCCAGTGGCAGCCACGACTTAGACTCGCGGCGGGACGTCGTTCGACGCCGACGTGGTGGTCGTAGTCGTCGTGGTGCTGCCGTCGGGGTTGACCACGGTCGTCGAGTGCGCGACCGGAGCGGCGTTGTTCACGGTCGGGTCTGTTCCCGCCGGCGGGGCAGTCGTGGTCGCCGGGGTGTCTTTGGAACCCATCTCGTTGCGGAAGATCCTCATCGACTGGGCGATGCCCTTCGAGAGCGCGGGAAGTCGAGTTGCGCCAAACAGCAGCACGACGACGCCGAGGATGATGATGAGGTGGACGCCAGTAAGGTTACCGAACATGGTAATCGCTCCCTGTAAGTTTCGAGGAAGTCCAAGTGTAACCCGGCTACGGGCTCAAACCACTAGCGTCAGTACCTTTTCGCAGCCTGAGCGGCCCAGTCGGCGACAGCGGCCCGGGCCACGGCCGGCTCGATGACCACGGGGCGGCCGGGAAGCCCCGTTACCAGACGGGCCAGGGATCCGAACTGGTTGACCCTGAGGCGCATCCTGCGACGCCCCTCCCCGGCTTCTTCGACGTCGTCCGGGGCATAGTCGGCGAGGAGTGCGGACGCCGCCGAATCGATCTCAACGGTGACGACCACGTCGTCGGGTGATCCCTCGAAGAGCGTCTCGGGGAGCGTGACGTCGGCGGCACGGAAGGTGATCGGGCTGTCGCTGACCGCCGCGGCACTGATCCGGTCGAGCCGGAAGGTACGGACGGCCTCGCGCAGGTGGTCGTACCCGCGGAGGTACCAGTCGGCATCGACCGACTCGACGCGGAGAGGGTCGACTCGACGGCGTTCCGACTGTCCGCGAACACCCGAATAGTCGAACTCGATCTGGACGCCCTCGTCAACGGCTCGTCGCACCAGCGAGAGGAGCACATTCGTCTCGGTGTTTTCGACGGCCACCTGGCTCGGGGCGCCGGAGGCGCCGCGGGCAAGCTTCGACTGGAGCGTAGCGATCGCCTGCCGGTCGGCGTTCTCGGGCAGTGAGGAGAGATATTGGAGCCCCGCGATCAGGGCGGCAGCCTCGCGCGCGGAAAACCGCGGCGAGTCGTCGATGGCGACCAGGTTGGTGAGGACGATGACATCGTTCTGCTCGAAGTCGTCCCACGCGATGTCGAACAGATCGCCGTGCTGGTACTGAGTCGTCTCGCCCGGGATTCCCGACACAGCAATCAGCTCGACTGCGCTGCGGATTTGCGTCTCAGGCACACCGAAGTGCATCGCCGCCTCGGCCACGCTGACGCTCCCGCGGTCCATCAGGTAGGGAACGAGTGACAACAGGAAGGCCAACTTGTCTTGCGCGTGCAGCGCCGGGGTGCGCTCAGCCATCGTGTCGCGTTCCCGTCGTGGATGCTGGACCGACAGGATCCTGATGGTCACCGAGTACAGAGGCCAGCCGCGCCCGCACGAGCTCTCGCACCTCGTCGGGTGCCACGACTTCGACCTCGGGCCCGAACGACGCCAGCTCGTCGGCCAGGAGATGGCGGTCGGAGTAGTGGATCGTGAGCGACGAGTCGTCGAGCCTGGTCGTGCCCCGACGCTTCAGGAGTCGAGTTTCGGCGTCGGAGTTCGCGTCGACGTGGACCAAGGCCGTCTGACCCTCCCACAGCGCTTCGAGGTCGGCGAGGGAGCGTTCTGCGGTCGCGTCGGCCGGGGGCTGGACGATTCGGTTCGTCACCGTGACCGGGCCGACGATGCGCGACAGGAGGAAGGTGCGCCAGCCGTTGGTGTCGGGGTCGATGGCCGGACTCATCCAGCGCCCCTGAAACTGGACGAGGGCGTACGGCACGACTGTGCGGGTGCGCGGAGTCGCCTCGCCCGGTTTGAGGTAGTCGAAGCGGACCACGGCCGACCGATCCAGGGCCGTTCGAAGAGGCTCGAAGGCTGCGTCACGGGACCGGATGCGTGGGGCGTAGTCGAGTTCGGGAACGGGCGTGGCACCGCCGAGGCTTCGGAGCTTGAGGAGGGCGCGACGCGACTCACCGGAGAGTGTGCCCTCGCGCCAGACCATTGCGGCAAGAGTGAGCAGCGCGGTCTCCTCCGAGGAGAACGAGATGTCGTCGGGGAGCTCGTAGGCGCCCCGCGGGATCCGGTACCGAAGGTTTTGGTTGTTGCCGGCGGAGCCCGGCTCCTCGAGTGTTTCGAGGGGCACACCCAGCTCGCGGATGTCGTCTTTGTCGCGCTCGAACTGTCGCTCGAGCGCTGCATTGTCAGAGGACGACCAGCGCTGGCGGTAGCCCTGGACGGTAGAGAGGATCTCAGTCTTAGTCAGGCCGGTGTCGGTTGCGAGCAGGGCGAGGACGAGGCTGAAGAGCCTCTCTTCGACGGGGACGCGCGGTACTCGAGCGGCGGGCACGTCGACGATCTTAGACGCGATCGGCTGCAGGGCCGACGATTGCCCGGGCACCCGGGATCAGAGTGACCCCAGCAGGTCGAACACGTAGATGTAGCTCGTGGAGCTTCCGCTAGCAGCCGTGGGGGGAACCACGACCATGACCTGCGATCCGACCTGCTGACCGATGATCGCCTTGGTGATCGACGCGGGGATCTGACTCGAGTTGAGCGGAAGGGCAGTCGCCGCATCGCCGTCGGTCCAGGTGGAACCCTGCACCTTGGGCGAGGACGCCCAGTCGACCGCGGTGAACTGGACCACCGCGGTGTCTTTTTTCGTGAACGTGTGACCGCTGCCCTGCCGGATCACCTGGATCTTCTCGGTCTTCGGGGCGGCAATGTCGGGAACGCTGATGCCCGGAGCACCATTCGCGGCGGTGACGACGGCTGGCATGTTGTTCACGCCGACCCTCAGAGCGCCGTTCGCCTTGGGAAGGAAGGCCTTCACGATGTCCATGACGACGATGTAGGCAGGACCCGATTTGTCGTTCGGCTTCGCCGTGGTCGAGGTGAGATCGGAAGCCTTCACGGCGATGGCGAGACGCGAACCCACCTGGGCGCACTCCAGCGCAGTGACGAGCGGGCCGCCCTTCGTCGCACCGACCGTGATCGGAGTCGTCGGTGTGCCGTAGGAACTCGCGGAGAGCACCTTGCCGGTGGCACCGGAGTAGATGGTGTATTTGATCAGGGTCGGTGTGCCGTCAGTGAGGACCTGGCCGTGCCCCTGGATGAGCGTCGAGACTTCGGTGTGCTTCGTGACGATCGGTGTGGGGAGTTTCACCGTCGGCTTGCTACCGAACTTTCCGCTGGCCGTCACGACGTTCGACGCGTCACCCGAGACCGGAGTGGTGCATCCGGCGGAGCCCGGCGCGGCACTCGTCGAACAAGCGGTCAATGTCGCCAGAAGGCCGGCCACAACGATCAGCGCGGGGATCTTGCGCACGAATCCTCTTCTCATCACAACGGGCAAAGCCTGACCAGCCTACTGGGTGTTCCTCTGACCCGAGGACACCGCGAACGGTCAGCTGACCTTGCCCAAAACGTCCACGACGAACACCAACGTGGAGTTCGCCGGGATCGTCGTGCCCTGCGCCTTGCTGCCGTATCCGTCCGCGGGCGGGATCACAATGAGGACCTGGCTGCCGATCGTCTTGCCGGTGAGGCCGGTGACCCAGCCGTTGATCAGCTGGCCTGTGGTCAGGCTCCCGACGAGCGGCTGCCCGGCGGTCCAGGACGAGTCGAAGACCTTGCCAGTCGACCAGAGGGCGCCGGTGTACTGCATCATGAGGGTGTCGCCCTCCTTGATCTTCGCGCCGGATCCCTTGATGAGCGTGGTCGACTCGAGCTTCGTCGGCGCTTTCGTCTTCGGGACCGTGATCGTCGGGGCTCCGTTCTTGGCGAGCTTGACGGTCGGCTGACCGGAAACCGGCGTCTCGGCGGTGCCGGTCGCGCGGCTTGGGAAGACCTTCAGAATGTCAGCGACGAAGACGACGGAGTCTTTGGCACCGATCTTGTACTGCGAGATGCCCTTGCCGCCGGTGGAGTCCTGGGCGCTTCCCGCGATGGCGATCCGATCACCGACGCGCGAGCAGACGAGGCCCTTGGTGAGGGCTGTGAGTGTGGAGCTGGGGCCGGCCATCAGGTAGGTGCCGGTCGACGTGTAGTCGGTCGCGGTTGCCTTCTTGCCGGTCGCGCCGTCGTAGAGGCTGACCTGGAAGATGACCGGGTCGCCCTTCTTGACCACCGTGCCCTTGCCCTGAATGAGTGTCGACTTCTCGGTCGTCTTCGTCGACAGGCCCTTCTTGAACGTCACCTTGGGCGCCTTTCCGAGCTTGCCCGTGGCCTTGATGGAGTCGGACGCGCTTCCCGACGACGTCCCGGAGCAGCTGGAGCTCGAGGTCGTGCTCGACGAGGTGCAACCCGCGAGGGCAAGGCTCATCAGGGCTCCCACGGTGGCGGCGACGGCGATCGTTCGGGTGATCTTCATGCTGGGCACAGTTCAGTCCTCTTCGGTTTCGGAGCTTGTCTCGACGTTCGATGGTGCACTGGTGTTTGGGGAGTCTGGGTCGTCGGCCTGGGGCTCGGCAGTGGCCTTGGCGGCTGCATCCTGCGCTTGCCGTGCGGTCTTGCGGAGCTTCTTCGGGCTCGCGCTCCGGTCACCCAGCGCGCCGGGAGTCCAGAGCTCGACGTCGTCGTCCGAGAAGTCGGACTTGGACGCGCGCCGCTTCAGCTCGGGCAGCACTGTTCCCGGCGCCAGACGTCTCGTGGTGAGGAGGAAGCCGGTGTGGGCGATCATTCGATGGTCGGGCCTGACCGCGAGCCCCTCGACATGCCACCCGCGGACGAGCGTCTCGGAGGAGTCAGGATCGGTGAAGCCGCCGAAGGCGCGGATGGCCTCTGCGGTCCGCGACAGCTGCGTCACGGTCGCGACGTAACAGACCAGCAGACCGCCGGGCTTGAGTGCCTCGGCAGTGGCTTCCACGCACTCCCACGGAGCGAGCATGTCGAGGACGACTCGGTCGGCAGACCCTGGCTCGATGACACCGGGCAGCTCCTCGACGAGATCACCCACGGTCACCGACCAGTTGTCAGGCCTCGCGCCGAGGAAGCTCGTGACGTTACCCTCGGCCACCGCTGCGAACTCCTCGCGACGTTCGAACGAGGCGAGTCGGCCCTCCGGACCGATGGCGCGCAGCAGGGAGAGCGACAGTGCTCCGGATCCGACACCCGCCTCGACCACGGTGGCGCCCGGAAAGATGTCGGCGAATGTGACGATCATCGCCGCGTCCTTGGGATACACGATCGCCGCACCGCGGGGCATTGACATCACGAAGTCGGCGAGTAACGGGCGGAGCGCAAGGTAGTCGTCGCCCGTGGTGCTCACGACCACCGAGCCGTCGGGGAGCCCAACGAGATCGTCGTGCGCGAGCATGCCTCGGTGCGTGTGGAAGACCGCACCCGCGGTCAGGACGATCGTGTGCATCCGACCCTTGGGGCCGGTGAGCTGAACTTTGTCGCCCGTGAGGAACGGGCCGGACTGACGACGGAACGCCGTCACGAGTCGCCCTCTGGCAGCGAGCCGAGCTGTCGACCGGTCGTGTGCCACTGGGCGAGGTCGACGACGGTGACGCCGACAAGGGTCTCGCGCCGGAGGAAACCCGGACCGTCGTCGAGGGGCGCGTGGTGCTCCACACCGATGGTGGTGGCGCCGGAGGCGAGGGCCGACGCGATCCCGGTCGGGCTGTCCTCGATCGCGACACAGTCGGTGATACTCACGCCCAGCAACTCGGCAGCCCGCAGGTAGGCCTCCGGGTGTGGTTTTGCGTGCTCCACCTCATCGCCGGCCACGACCACGTCGAACGCGGGGAAGTCGATCGACTGGGCGATGAAATCGGCCATGCGACGGATCGACATGGTCACGAGAGCCGTGGGGACGCCGTCCTCGCGCAGGCTTCGCAGGAGCTCTTTGGCGCCCGGGCGCCAGGGCATGTGCTCGCGGACCCGGACGAGGACGTCGTCGGTCATGCGGTCGATGATCGCCTCTTCGGAGAGGGCGACGCCGTGCTCCTGAAGGACCCGGGCCGAGTGCCAGAGGCCTGATCCGATGAGCGAGTCTCCGTCGGCACGAGACCAGGAGCCGCCGTGTTCAGCGACGAGCTGGATCTGCGACTCCTGCCAATACGGTTCGCTGTCGACCAGGGTTCCGTCCATGTCCCACAGCACGGCGGCAGGCCGCTCGGTCGTGGAGGCCTCGTCGGTACCTGAGGAGGCAGTGCTGGATTCGGTCACGACGCACGAGTCTAGGGCAGGCGACCTCTCCTCGCTCCCGTACCGACTATCGTGGAGGGTCAGCGCGGGCACTCAGACCATGGCTCGCGCAGTGAGGATGGCAGGTGTCGACAACGTCAAGTTTCGCTGAAGGCCGGCTGCTCGTCGTCGCGTTCGAGGGCTGGAACGACGCGGGCGAGGCGGCTTCGGGCGTGGCGCGCGCTCTAGTCGAAGCGCACGACATGACGACCGTCGCCGAGCTCGACGGCGAGGCGTACATCGACTTCCAGTTCAACCGTCCCCAGGCGGCTCACGACGATGAGGGCAACGCCACTCTTATCTGGCCACGGATCCAGCTCCACGCGACGCCGACCGTCGCCTCTCCCGTGACGTCCTTCGACGGCACCCTGGCGACGCCCGACGGCCCCGCCGAGGGCGGCATTCTCGTGCTCCTCGGTGCCGAGCCGAGCCGCAGCTGGCGCAGCTTTGCCGCCGAGGTCGTCGACCTCGTCGACGTCCACGATGTCACCGGCGTCGTCTTCCTTGGCGCGATGCTCGCCGACGTCCCCCACACGCGTCCCATCTCGACCTTCGTCGGCAGCGAGAACCCCGATGTGCGTGGCGAGTTCTCGGTCGAGCGGAGCACCTACGAGGGCCCGGTGGGCATCCTGTCGGTATTGGCGCAATCGCTGGAAGAAGCCGGCGTGCCGACCCTGTCGATCTGGGCATCAGTCCCCCACTACGTCCACAATGCGCCGTCACCCAAAGCGAGTCTCGCGATCCTCGACAAGCTCGAGGAGATCACGGGCATGAGTATCTCCCGCGACGAGCTCGTCGAAGAGGCTGCCGCCTGGGAGAGCGGGATCGATGCGCTCGCTGCCGAGGACGAAGACATGGCGGGGTACATCGAACAGCTCGAGCAGGCTCGCGACACGGTCGACTCGCCCGAGGCCAGTGGCGAGGCCATCGCTCAGGAGTTCGAGCGCTACCTCCGGCGCCGCGACGGCAAGTCCGGCGACGACCCGTGGCGCCCGCCTTCGGCCTGACCCGCCTCCCGCTCGAGCGGGAGCGCTCGCCTCAGGCGAGGTTCGCGATCCAGTCGTCGACATCCCGCTGCGAGCGGAGGCGTACGACCTGAAGCGCAGGATGCGCGCGTTCGGCCGCGGGCACCATCTCGAGAAGGTTGCGCCGAGTGCGCAGACCCCACCGGATGATGTGATCGCGGTCGGTGACGATCGTTCTGAGGCGCGGCTCGATATTGCCGTTCCAGAGAACCTCGCGACTTTGGCTCCGCCGCCAGGTGCGTCGGACAAGGCGGAGCAACGACACCCGAAATGGCAGATCGAGCCAGACCAGTGTGTCGGCGCGCTCCGCGAGGAGAGGGCGCGCCAGCCGGTACTGCCACTCGGTCACCCAGCGGTCCTCTCGCGTGAAGCGGTCGACGTCGTCGAGGAACTCCTCTCGAGGAGTCCATCGGGGACCATGGAACAGCCCGTCGATCTCGGTGTGGGTGCCGCCCACGAGGGGCGCAACGCGAGCAGCAAACGTGGTCTTGCCCGTGCCGGTGACGCCGGCGACCAGCACGCGACGAGGCGCATGCGGGAGCGGGTCATGTGGTCCGAGCATCCCGCCAGCATAGGATCCCGCGCCCGTAGTACCGACCGCGTCCCGCGGTACTCCACAACTCGCCGCTCACTTTCGCCAGAGGGCGCAAATCGTGGAGTCTCACGGACCGGGCGCTCGTGAGGCGGGCGGTCGGTCGCAAAGGAGAGGGAATGGCGGGAGGTCAGGGCCGCAGAGCGATGCCGAGCAGGGCGTCGACGGCATCGACATCGACCGAGGTCGGCGTGTCGCCGGACCGCACGGAGCGCTCAACGGCCGCAACCGCCGACGGCGTGTCAAGGTCGTCGGCGAGCACACGGCGCAGCTCGCTGAGCAGCGGAGTCTCCCCGGTCGCCGGGACAGCCGTCGCCGCCCAATCCGACCAGTGCGTCAGCCGGGCGATGGCCTGCAGAATGTCGTCGTCGAACCACTCCCAGTCGCTGCGGTAGTGGTGCTCGAGGAGCGCGAGTCGGATCGCGCGTGGATCGACGTCGGTCGCGACGAGTTCACTGACCTTGACCAGGTTGCCGAGCGATTTCGACATCTTCTCGCCCTGGTAGGCGACCATGCCGGCATGAGCATAATGTGACGCGAACGTGTCACCCGTGAGGGCAGTGCCGTGCCCGGCGCTCATCTCGTGATGCGGAAAGATGAGGTCGCTGCCGCCGCCGTTGACCGAAATCGGCAGGCGGAGGTGTTCGAGCGCGATGACCGCGCACTCGATGTGCCAGCCGGGGCGCCCCTCCCCCACAGTCGATGGCCAGGACGGCTCGCCCTCGCGGGCCGAACGCCAGAGCAGCGGATCGAGTTCGTCGCGCTTGCCGATGCGGTCGGGGTCACCACCGCGCTCCGTGAAGTAGTGGAGCATCGTGTCGGCGTCGTAGCGACTCTCGATTCCGAGATGCCACGGGGTCGAGGCGGCTGCCCTGTCGACGTCGAAGTAGATGTCGTCACCGACGCTCGAGTCGGGGGTTTCGACACGGTAGGCGTAACCCGACTCGAGAAGGCGAGCCACGGATCCGGCGATCTCGTCGATCACGTCGGTGACGGCCACGTAGTGCTCGGGCGGCAGGATGCGGAGGTGCTCCATGTCGGAGCGGAAGAGGTCCGTCTGCGACTGGGCGAGGGCACGCCAGTCGACACCGGTCGCCGCCGCGCGCTCGAGCAGCGGGTCGTCGACGTCGGTGGTGTTCTGCACGTAGGTGACGTCGACTCCGGCATCTCGCCAGGCGCGATTGAGGGTGTCGAAGGCGAGGTAGGTGGCCGCGTGACCGAGGTGGGTGGCGTCGTACGGCGTGATCCCGCAGACGTAGAGGCCGGCACCTCCGCTGACCTCCGTCGCGCGCGACTCGCCCGTGGCGGTGTCGTGGAGCACAGGAGTCGGGCCTGTGCCGGGGAGGCGTGGGAGGGAGGGGACGGCCCAGGAGTGCATCAGCCGATGACCCCGACGCCCAACAGCACGAAGAGCACGATGCCGAGGACGATCCGGTAGACGACGAACGGCATGAAACTGCGCTTCGAGATGTAGTTCATGAAGAAGGCGATGACGACGAAGCCGACGACGAACGCGACCACGGTGGCGGCCACGGTGTCCGCGACCGAGTAGGGGTTGTACGCGTGCGCGTGGATCGACTGGTAAGCCTCGAACAGACCGGACCCGAACACTGCGGGAATCGCGAGGAGGAATGAGTAGCGGGCCGCGGCGGGGCGCGTATAGCCGAGGGCGAGACCTGCCGACGTCGTGGCGCCCGATCGGGAGACACCGGGGATGAGCGCCAGAACCTGGGCGATGCCGATCCAGATGCCGTGCGACCACTTCATCTCTTCGAACCGGAGCTGCTTTCTCCCGTAAATGTCGGCCGCACCCAGCACGATGCCGAAGCCGACGAAGACGCTGGCGAGCAACCAGAGTGAACGGAAGTCCGTCGCGATCAGGTGTTGTGTGAGGACCCCGACGATCAGGATGGGGAACGTGCCGATGATGACCAGCCAGCCCATGCGCACGTCAGGGTCTTTCCGGTCGAAGCGCCCGAACAGCGCCAGGAACCAGCGCGACACGATTCGCGACACGTCTTTCCAGAAATAGATCAGGACAGCGAGCTCGGTGCCGAGCTGAATGATCGCGGTGAATGCGGCACCCGGATCGAACTCCTTGCCCGCGGAATGCGGGAAGAACAGGCCGACGAGCCGAATATGGGCGCTCGACGAGATCGGCAGGAACTCCGTCAGGCCCTGGACGAGACCGAGCAGGAGCGCCTGGAGAAAATGTTCCACGTGTCTGATGGGCCTTTCAGTAGGTCGCGAGCAGGTCGCGGAGCACGCGACTGCCAAAGGTTAGTGCCTCGAGCGGAACCCGCTCGTCGACCCCGTGGAACATGGCGGGGAAGTCCATCTCTTCCGGCAGGCGCAGAGGGGCGAACCCGTAGCCGGTGATCCCGAGGAGGCTCAGAGCCTTGTTGTCGGTGCCTCCGCTCAGGAGATACGGCAGCACTGGAGCTCCCGGATCGTGCCTGTCGAGAGTCGACACGATCGAGTCGACAAGAGGGCCTCCGAAGGGGCTCTCCAAACCGATGTCGGTGTGCATCGTGACGATCTCGATGTCGTCACCGACGAGTTCCTGCACCTGACGGAGGACCGCCTCCTCCTGGCCCGGCATGCAGCGGATGTCGATCAGGGCCTCCGCGGTGTCAGGAATGACGTTGTGCTTGTAGCCTGCCGTGAGCTGGGTCGGGTTGGTGGTGACCCTGAGACTGCCCTTGATGAAACCCGAAGCCGTGCCCGTCTGGAGCACGAGAGCGTCGGGACTCGTGCGCTCCGGGTCGACGCCCAGGATCCGTGAAACCTCGTGAAGAAGATCGGTGGTCGTCTGCGTCAACTCGACCGGCCACTCCTGGCGGCCCAGGACCGCGACCGCCTCCGCGAGCCGGGTGACGGCGTTGTTGGCGATCATCTGGGATCCGTGACCGGCGGTGCCGCGCGCGATCAACTTGATCCAGATCAGGGCCTTCTCACCCGTCTGGAGAAGGTAGGAGCGTTTGCCGTCGATATAGGTGGAGTAACCGCCCACCTCGCTGATGGCCTCCCCTATGCCGTCGAACAGCTCGGGGTGGTTCTTCACCAAGAAGTGGGAACCCAGGACTCCCCCGGCCTCCTCGTCGGCCAGGAACCCGACCACAAGGTCGCGAGCCGGCCGCTCACCCGCTCGGAGGATGTCGCCGACAGCCGTCAGCATCATCGCGTCCATGTTCTTCATGTCGACCGCACCACGGCCCCAGAGCATGCCGTCTTTGACGACACCCTCGAAAGGATCGACCGACCAGTTCGCGGGATCCGCCGGCACCACATCGAGGTGACCGTGCACGACGAGCCCCGGCTTCGACCGGTCACGGCCCTCCACGCGGGCGAGGACGCTGTGACGGCCCGGCTCGGACTCGAACATCAACGGGGTGAGACCAAGGCCCTCCAGCTTCGCTGCCACGTACTCGGCAGCGTCCGTCTCACCATTGGACCTACCGTTGCCGTAGTTCGTAGTGTCGAAGCGGATGAGGTCTCGTGCGATCTGCGCCGTCTCGTCGAGTTCGGTCATGCGACAACGCTACCGGGCGGCGGCCGGGTGTCAGAACGGCCCGGGGATCGTGCTAATGTTTCGAGGCGGCAAAACGCCGCGAACACTCGTCCGGGT
>JAODMX010000022.1 GCA_025464735.1 Frondihabitans sp.
CGCCGTCGGCTGTCGCGGTGGTCCTAGGACCACCGCCGCAGCCGGCGGCGAGGGTTTAGCGCATCTGGGCCGGTTGCTAGGCGGGCGTGCGGAGGGCCGCCGAGGGCAAGCCGAGCATGGCCGCGCCGGCGGCCGCAACCGCCAACCCCTCGGGCAGCAACCGGATCCGGTCGGCCAGGCCGAGCGAAGCGAGGAACGTCGACGACGCCGACCAGTCGCGCAGCGCCCCCTGGACGCAGTTGAGGAGCGGCAGGCCCACGTGACTCAGGCCACCGCCGATCACGACCGACTCGACATCGACGGTGAGCACCAGGATCCTGACCGCCGCCGCCACGCCCCGCGCGAGGTCTTCCCTGATCCGGAGGGCCTCGGGGTCACCCGCATCGGCCGCCTGGAAGAGCGCCTGGGCTGGATATTCGTGGTGGCTTGGCCAGCGTCGCGCGATCGCCGAGCCGGAGGCCACGGTCTCGACGCAGCCGCGCTGGCCGCATGGGCAGACGTCGCCGAGTGGGTCGATGGGGATGTGTCCGATCTCGCCGGAGAAGCCGCGGGCCCCTCGCCAGAGAGTGCCGTCGAGCACCAGGCCGGCGGCCAGCCCGGTGCCGAGGTTGAGGTAGGCGACGGGGCCGGTGAGGCCCATCAGGTGGTAGGCGCCGAGGGCGGCCGCATTGACGTCGTTCTCGACGGTGACCGTGACTCCGACGAGGGCTTCGAGCTCGCGCCCGAAGGACAGATCGTCGAAGCCCAGGTTGACGGCGTGGCGTACGTGTCCTGACGCGGGGTCGACGAGGCCGGGGATCCCGACTCCGATCGACGCGAAGGAGGCGCCGGTGAGTTCGTGCAGACGCTCGACGGCCGCGGCCGCATTGGCCAGGACGGCTTGTTCGCCGAACCCGGTGGCGAGACGCGCGGTTTCGACCGGTGTTCCGCTCTCGTCGATGGCGACCGCATCGATCTTGGTGCCGCCGATGTCGAGGCCGACTCTCACGCTGCACGCCCCACGGCAGAGCTCGCCAGACGGGACCGCCCTCGGTCGTTGAGGTCGTGCGCATCGGACATGTTTGTTAGTAAACCTTACGAATCTGAATCACCGCAACTGTTCCGAGGCTTCATTACGGTCAAAGATCTGCGGAATGTCAGAGATGTTTCAAGATCGTTAACTCAGGATTTGCCTCTTGACTTTTGTTTGTAAGGGCAATTTACTAACAAAACCGGGCTACGGAAGCCCACGACCGAAAGTGAGCCACAATGTCGGACGACGTGATGACCACGGCGCAGGAGGCTCCCTCTCCGCGCCGGCGACGCGTGTCGGTCAAGGCCCTTCCGCAGCACAACCGCGTGCACAACCGGGCGCTCATCCTTCAGGCGCTCTTTCACCAGGGGGCCATGAGTCGGGCCGATCTGGCCCGTGAATCCGGCCTGACCCGCCCGACCGTCTCCGTGCTGGTGGCCGAGCTGGAGGCCGACGGCATCGTCTCGGAGATCGGCACTCGCGAAGATGTCCGCGTGGGCAAACCGGCCACGCTCGTCGAGATCGAGCCCGACGCGTTCCACATGATCGTTCTCGACCTCTCGAGCGCCGACCGGTTCGTCGGCGCCGTGGTCAACCTGCGCGGCGAGATCGTCGACCGGGCCGAGATCGAGATCGACGGCGCAGTCAAAGAGGACGCGATCGCCAGGGTGATTCGGCTGGGGGAGCGGCTGTCCGCGCTGACGACCCGCAGGATCCTGGGCATCGGCGTGGGCTCTCCCGGAATCGTCGACGACCGTGGCGTGGTTCGCGAGGCCCTGCACCTCGGCTGGTTCGACCTGCCGCTCAAGCAGCGACTGGCCGAGCACTTCCGCGTGCCCGTCCGCGTCGCCAACGACGCGAACGTGTCGGCTCTCGGAGTGCACACCTTTCGCGAGATCGAAGGGCTCAGCCTCATGGTGGTCACCATCGAGCACGGTGTCGGTGTCGGTCTGATCATCGGCGGGTCACTCGTCGAGGGTGAGCAGTTCTCCGCAGGTGAGATCGGTCACGTGACCGTCGAAGACGACGGCGACCTTTGCACCTGCGGAAGGCGCGGCTGCCTCGAGGTCGTGATCGGCGCCAGCTACCTGCGCGATCGCACGCGGGGCCTCGATGAGGCTGCGCGCAACGCCGTTCTCACGCATGCCGGAACCGCCCTCGGCATCGTGGCGGCTCCCGTCATCAGCGCGGTCAACCTCAACGAGGTGGTGCTCTCGGGCCCCGCCGAGCTACTCGACGGCCCCTTCATTGAGGCCGCTCTCAAAACGGTGCGCGCGCGCACCCTCTCCGCAGTCAGCAACGGCCTTTCGATGCGAACGACCCGCGACGACTCCGACCTCGTTCTCCTCGGCGGTGCCTCCCTGGTGCTGCAGGCGGAGCTCGGGGTCTCCTGAACCACCTCCCTGCCCTTTCACATCCACCATCCACATCTCAAGGAGTTCCCGTGCGTTACAAGAAACTCGCTAGCGTCGCAGGCCTCGGCCTCGCCGCCGTCCTTGCTCTCAGCGCCTGTTCCAGCGGCGGCACCGTCGCCGCCGGAGGTGGCGGCACGAAAACCGTTCCCGACACCAAAGGCAAAGGCAAGACACTCACGGTCTGGGTCATGACTGGCGACTACACGCCAAAGACCATCGCGGCCATCGACGCGGAGTTCACCGCCAAGACGGGAGCGAAGGTCAATGTTCAGACCCAGCAGTGGACCAACATCACCACGAAAATCTCAACGGCGCTCGCCACTTCCACACCCCCGGACGTTCTCGACCTCGGCAACACGCAGGTCGCGAGCTACGCGGGGAACGGCGCTCTGCTCGACCTGACCTCGTACAAGAAAGACCTGGAGCAGGGGCAGACCTGGCTCGGCGGTCTCGAGGAGCCCGCCACGGTCGACAATCACCTGTACGCGCTGCCCGGTTTCGCCGGTGCCCGCGGCGTCATCTACAACAAGCCGATGTGGGCGAAGGCCGGCATCACGACCGCGCCGACCACCTACGCCGAGCTGACCGCCGATCTCGACAAGGTTGCCGCGCAGAACAAATCGACGGCCGACTTCTCGCCGTTCTATCTGCCTGGGCAGTACTGGTACGCGGGCATGCAGTTCGTCTGGGACGCCGGCGGGCAGATCGCCACGCAGTCCGGCAAGACCTGGAAGGCCGGCTTCGGCTCGGCCAAAGCGCAGCAGGGTCTGGCCGAC